>CAKSPP010000064.1 GCA_934481505.1 uncultured Eubacteriales bacterium | reverse complement strand
ATGCAGCAAGGCTGTCGCCTTGCGAGGCTTTGGACAAAGATACGGGGAATTTTACTGTGAGAAACCAATGCTTCCTTATCAGCCCTCAGCCAAAATTACTGCTTTCTTTTTTTGAAAAATATCCCGACAAAGATTTTACCGCAAAAGGAATTTATGAAAAAATAAGCGGCGATATAAGCCTTAGTGCAGTCTACCGCAATCTTTCGGAACTTTCTTCTTCGGGCGTTATAGCAAAAAACGCAGGCGAAAAAAGGGAAGCGGTTTACCGTTTTTCGGGGGCTTCCGAATGTAAAAATCGACTTCATCTTTGCTGCTCGGTCTGTAAAAAAACGGTTCATATAGACGGCAAAACCGCCGAAAAAATAAAAACCGCTCTTTCGGACGGCGGCTTCGGACTCAATATTTCGGATACGGTGCTTTACGGCGTCTGTCCCGACTGCAAAAAATAACGGAGGAAATTATGGCACAGCTCAAATGTGAAAATTTAGTTCTCGGATACGACTCAAAACCCGTTGTTTCAGGGCTTTCCTTTGAAGTAAACGAGGGCGATTATCTTTATGTCATCGGGGAAAACGGCTCGGGTAAAAGCACCCTTATGAAAACGCTTTTGGGGCTTTCGTCTCCGATTTCGGGCAAAATCGAGTTTTCCGACGGCGTCGGCAAAAAGCAACTCGGCTATCTTCCGCAGCAGACCGCCGTTCAACGCGATTTTCCTGCGTCGGTAAAAGAAATCGTGCTTTCGGGAACGGTTTCAAAGAAATTTTCGCCGTTTTACACGAAAGAACAACGAGAAACCGCCGAAAAAAATATGGAAAGAATGGGAATAACCGAAATTTCGTCCCGCTGCTACCGCGAGCTTTCGGGAGGTCAGCAACAACGGGTGCTTCTTGCAAGGGCTCTTTGTGCGACCGAAAAAATGCTGCTTCTCGACGAACCCGTCGCCGGGCTTGACCCGAAAGTTACGGAGGAAATGTATTCCCTTGTCGAAAAACTCAATAAAGAACTGAAAATAACGGTGATAATGATATCCCACGACCTTGCCGCGGCGGAAAAATACGCGTCGCATATCCTGCATATCGGCGATCCGCTTTTCTTCGGAACGAAAGAAGAATTCTTTACCGAAGAACCCTGCGAAAACTGCAAAAGGGGGGAGAAACAATGAATATTTTTGAAACGCTTGCCTATTATTTCGAGTTTCCCTTTACCCGCTATGCCCTGATTGCGGGCGTCTGCATATCACTTGCTTCGTCGCTTTTCGGCGTTACTCTTGTCCTGAAACGCTTTTCTTTTATCGGCGACGGACTTTCCCATGTCGCTTTCGGAGCGTTGGCGATAGCAACCGTGCTTAAAATTTCGAATAATATGCTTTTCGTCCTGCCGATAACCTGCCTTTGTGCGATTTTCATTCTCAAAAGCGGACGCAAAAGAAAAATCAACGGCGACGCGTCGATTGCAATGCTTTCGGTCGGGAGCCTTGCCCTCGGGTATCTTTTGCTCAACGTCTTCCCGACGGGTTCGAATATCGCGGGAGATGTCTGTTCAACCCTCTTCGGCTCTTCTTCGATTCTTACCCTTTCGCTTTCCGATGTCTGGCTTTCTGTCGGGCTTTCGGTTGCCGTAATCCTGCTTTTCGTCCTTTTTTATAACAGAATTTTCTCGGTTACTTTCGACGAAAATTTCGCGGGAGCGACAGGAATAAACGCCGACCTCTATAACCTTTTTATCGCGGTTATAACCGCCGTCGTAATCGTCGTTGCAATGAACCTTGTCGGCTCTCTTCTCATTTCCGCACTCGTCGTCTTTCCCGCACTTTCCGCAATGCGTATTTTCAAAACTTTCCGCTCGGTAACGGTCTGTGCCGCCTGCCTGTCGGTTATCTGCTCCGTTCTCGGAATAGTCGTTTCCGTCCTCTTTTCAACCCCTGTCGGAGCAACGGTCGTCGCCGCCGATATTATAGCCTTCGCCTCCTGCTCCGTTGTCGGCAAACTTTCAAAAATCGGAAAATAATTTTCGGGGCGGGATATTGACAAAATCATAGAGTTCTGCTATTGTAAAGTTAAATAATACATAGGAGGATAATTCCATGAAAAAAGTTTTGTCCCTGCTTTTGTCTGTTGTGTTTATTCTTTCCGTGTTTACCGGGTGCGGCAAAAAAGCTCCCGATGACAAAGAAGTTTCCGCTTTGTTTGAAAACGCCGTAAATATTGTTTGGGAATACCTCGGAGAAGCCGACTCCGCCGCAGGAGAATCATTTGACGGCTACGAGTCGTATTTAGGTGAAGATAACGAAATTTTTACGGACAATAAAATGTATTTAAGAACAAACTGCAAGTATAAAGACGCCGAAGAGAAGTATTCGAAAGTCTTTTCAGGTGAATTTTTAGACGCTTTCCTGGACTGTTTCTTCTATGATAACGACGGCACTATGTATATCCGTCAGAACGGACGGACGGGAGCGGTCGCAGACAATGTTTCCGTTAAACTTGAAAAAGAAGACGGCGATAGATATTATTATACGGTAACTTACGACCGCTTTGAGGGCGAGTATTCAACAGGAGAACCGACAAACGGCAAATTCACGGTTGAAAGAACCGCCGACGGTCTCCGCATCTGCAATATGGATTTTGTTTTAGACTGATAATAAAAACAAAAACGCACGGGTTCTCCGTGCGTTTTTTATATCTGCAATCCGTTTTTTCTTGACGCGTTGCCGAAAAATTGCTGAACCCTGTTTTTCAAGGGGGCGTTCTCTTCCTTATCGAACCAAAGCGGATCGGAAATTATCTTTTCGGTGCATTTCTGAACTTCCGAAATCAGTTTCGCGTCGGCGGCGATATCCGCAATCTTGAATTCGGGAAGACCGCTCTGCCTTGTCCCGAACAGTTCTCCCGGACCTCGTATTTCGAGGTCCTTTTTGCTTATCTCAAAACCGTCGTTCGTCTTGCAGAAAGCCGTCATTCTGTCGACCGTTTCGGCGTTTTTCGAGTCGGAGATTAAGAAACAGTAAGACTTTTGATTGCCTCTTCCGACCCTGCCCCTGAGCTGGTGAAGCTGAGAAAGCCCAAACCTTTCGGCGTTCTGAATTATCATAACGCTCGCGTTCGGAACATTCACCCCGACTTCGATAACCGTTGTCGAGACAAGCACGCTTATCTCGTTTTCGGCAAATCGCCGCAGAATTTCGTCCTTTTCTTTGCCTTTCATTCTGCCGTGCATAAATTCGAGCTTTACGCCCGGAAGATATTTTTCTTTTAACTCGTCGGCAAACGATGTTACCGCCTTCAACTCTTCGTTTTCGCCTTCTTCGACCATCGGGCAGACGATATACGCCTGCCTGCCCTTTTTGACTTCATCCGAAATATAGCGGTACATTCTGCCGTTTTCTGAGGAGGGGAGGAGAAATGTCAAAACTTTTTTTCGCCCCGGCGGCATTTCGTCGATTACCGAAATGTCCATATCCCCGTAAATTATCAGGGCAAGGCTCCGCGGTATCGGGGTCGCGGACATAACGAGCGTGTGCGGATACTCTCCGTTTTGCCCCTTTTTCGCAAGCAGTGCTCTCTGACCGACGCCGAAACGGTGCTGTTCGTCGGTTACTGCGAGCAGCAGGTTTTTGAAAATTACGTCGTCTTCGATTATTGCGTGCGTGCCTATGACGATATCCGCGTCGCCGTTCTGTATCGCCGCTTTTATCCGTTCTTTTTCTTTTTTGGTCGTGCTTCCCGTCAGCTTTTCAACCGAAAGTCTGTCTCCGAAAAGCTCGGTAAAATCCTTGAAATGCTGCGTTGCCAAAACTTCCGTCGGCACCATTACCGCACATTGCCCGTCGTTTTTAACGGCATAGTAACATAGTGCCGCGGCGACCGCCGTTTTTCCGCTGCCGACATCTCCCTGTACGACTCTTGACATCGGGAACGGCTTTTGCATATCCTTTACCGCTTCGAAAATGACTCTTTTTTGTGCTTTCGTCATTTCAAAAGGCAGAAATGTTGCGAATTCTGCGGGAAATTCACCTTTCAGCGGCACGGCTTTTTTTATGTGCATTTTCATTTTTAAGGTTGAAAGTCCGAGCCTGAAAATCAAAATTTCTTCAAACGCAAGCCGTCGTCTCGCTTCTTTGATGTCGCTTTCGGTCTGCGGTCGGTGGATTTTGACAAACGCTTCGCAAAGAGAACAAAGCCCGAATTCTTTTCTTACGCTTTCGGGTAAACTTTCTTTTACGATGTCCGTTTTTGAAATTATTTTTCCGTCTTTTTCTTCAAAACAAAAGTCGAGTGCCGCCGCCTCGGTTTTCTGCATTATTTTCTGCGAAATTCCCTCTGTCAGCGGATAAACGGGTCTGAGTCCCGTCTGCGTTTCTTCGGAAAATTCGATGTCGGGCGAAGTCATTGAAAGTATGTTTCCGAAAACCTCGGCTTTGCCGTATAAAACGACGGGTTCGCCTTTCTTTACCTTTTCCGCAACGAATTTTTGGTTAAAAAGAGTTACCGACAACCGCGGAACTCCGAAAGAGTCCCCGTCGCCGATAACTTCAAATTTATATATATCCAGTTTTCCTTTGTGAATACAGCGGACATCGGAAGAAACCGTACCCTTAACAAGTACGGCTTGTCCGTCCCGTATTTCGGCTGCCGGAGTGTACTTCGAATAGTCGAGATAACTCCGGGGCAGATGGTAAAGCAAGTCGGAAATCGTCTCAATCCCGAGATTTTCAAGCTTTTCCGCTCTGCTTTTACCCACGCCCTTTAAGCATGTTACTGAATTTTTTTCCATTTTACTCCGTCTTTTGTATCTTCGAGAACGATTCCTCTCGCTTTGAGTTCGTCTCTTATTTCATCCGCACGGGCAAAGTTTTTCGCTTTTCTCGCCGCCTGTCTTTCTTCGATAAGAGCGTCGATTTCCGCGTCCGATTCCTTTTCTTTGACAACGATAAGACCGAGAATATCGGTAAGAGTTTTGAGAACCGAAAGGACTTTTTCGGCAAATTCCGCCGAAGAATCGTCTTTTACTTCGGTATTTGCGAATTTGACAAGTTCGAAAACCGCCGAAACGGCGTCTGCCGTGTTAAAGTCGTCTTCCATCGCGTCTTCGAATTTCTTGACGAAAGCGTCGGGTTCCTTTACTTTTTCGGTTTCTTCCTCAGTCATTTCCTTAACAGGTGATTTTTCGGAAATAAACGCAAGGTTTTCGGCAGCGGTGGTTATTCTTTCAAGTCCGTTTTTCGCCGCTTCCATAAGGTCCGCACTGAAATTCAGGGGGCTTCTGTAATGAGCGGAAAGCATGAAGAAACGCAGAACCTGAAGGTCGTATTTTTCGCTGATGTCTCTTACGGTAAAGAAATTTCCGAGCGATTTGCTCATTTTTTTGTTGTTGATGTTGAGGAACGCATTGTGCATCCAATATCTTGCAAAAGGTACGCCGTTGGCGGCTTCGCTCTGTGCTATCTCGTTTTCGTGGTGGGGAAAAATAAGGTCTTCGCCGCCCGCGTGAATATCTATTTCATCGCCGAGATAGCGTTTGCTCATAACCGAACATTCAATGTGCCAGCCGGGTCTGCCGTCGCACCACGGAGACTGCCAATAGGGTTCGCCCTCTTTTTTCGGTTTCCACAAAACAAAGTCGAGGGGATCTTCTTTCTGATCTTCTCCCGAAACTTTAAGTTCTCTGTTTCCGCCGCGGAGGTCGTCGAGGTTTTTATGCGAAAGTTTTCCGTATTCCTTAAAACTTCTCGTTCTGTAATAAACGGTTCCGTCCTTTGCGACATAAGCGTGTCCGCCGTCGATAAGCTTCTGGATCATATCGATCATGCCGCCGATTTCCTCGGTCGCAAGAGGATGTTTTGTCGCGGGCTTTACATTAAGCCCCTCCATATCCTTTTTACATTCGGCAATGTATCTCTGCGAAATTACCGACGCGTCAACGCCCTCGGCGACAGCCGCCTTGATAATTTTGTCGTCAACATCGGTGAAGTTCGAAACATAGTTTACGTCATAGCCCTTATATTCCATATAACGCCTTACGGTGTCGAAAACTATCATCGGACGGGCGTTTCCTATATGGATAAGATTGTATACGGTAGGTCCGCATACATACATTTTTACTTTGCCTTTTTCAAGGGGAATAAATTCCTCTTTTTTGTTTGTAAGTGTGTTCTGTATTTTCATAAAATGTTCCCCTTATCAGTTTTTTATGTAATCTTTACATTCCTTGATATAAGGAATTGCCGAAATTGCGGTAACCGCCGCAACTATCCATACAAGGATATTCGGAACGGGAGACATCGCCCCCGAAATTGCGGTGATATCGCTGTTCGTTATCGAAACGACAAGCATTATAAGATATGTTGCCGCGAGCGAAACGCTCTGAATTACGGTCTTTATTTTGCCCCAGATGTTTGCCGCAACGACTTTGCCTGCCGAAACTGCCGCCATGCGAAGCCCCGTAACGATAAATTCCCGTGCGAGAACAATGATAACGGGTACGCAGGAACAGAGTCCGAGTTCGACAAATGCGATAAGAATACTTATGACAAGCATTTTGTCGGCAATCGGGTCGATAAACTTTCCGAAATTCGTTATCGCGTTGTATTTTCTTGCAATTCTGCCGTCAAACGCGTCGGTGAGCATCGCTATTCCGAAAATAATTCCCGAAACAAGCACTCTTGTTGTTACCGAAAGGGCCGAGGAAATCGGATTTTCGAGCAAAAACAAAAGAACAAACGGGATAAGACAGATCCTTATTAAACAAAGTATATTAGGCACTTTTTTAACAGACATGGTTTCTCCTATTCGGCTTCTTTGCCGTAAAAGTCGTATGTATCGTATTTTTCGAGGGTGACATTATAGAATTCTCCCTCTTTACAGTCGTTTTCCGACTTGAAAAGAATTCTTCCGTCGACTTCGGGTGCCTGGAAAAACGCTCTGCCGACAAAATAATCGTTTTCAACGCCCTCGCAAAGCACGGGATAGGTTTTTCCGAGATATTTTTTGTTTATCTTGTCAAGAAGCCCGAACTGAATTTCCATAAGCGATTCGGCTCTTCTTTCGGAAAGGCGTTTGTCGACTTTTCCGCAGAACCCTGCGGCTTTCGTGCCCTCTTCGCAGGAATATGTGAATACTCCCATATTTTCGAAACGGCTCTTTCTCACGAATTCGCAGAGCGTTTTGAAATCGGCGTCCTTTTCACCCGGAAAGCCTGTTATAAATGTAGTTCTTACCGCAAGTTCGGGAATTTCGCGGCGGAGTTTGCATAAAAGGGAAGAATAACTGCGATTTGTCCCTCTGCGGTTCATTCTTTTAAGCACCGGGGTCGAAGCGTGCTGCAG
>CAKSPP010000063.1 GCA_934481505.1 uncultured Eubacteriales bacterium | reverse complement strand
GGTAAGTTCTTTTTCGTCGCCGTAGCCGTATAAAACTCCGATTGTCGGAATTCCGAATTTTGCCGCACCCTTTACATCATAAAACCTGTCGCCGACCATCGTAATTTCGCTTGACGGCGGGTTTCCGAGCTTTCCGAGAGCGTAGGCGATAACCTCGTCCTTTTCGGTTCTCGTTTCGTTTTCTGTCGCCCCAGCGATAAGGTCGAAATATTTTGCGATATCATAGTGCTCCGCGATTTTTTCGGCGAAAATTTCGGGTTTTGAAGTCGCCATAACGATTTTTACCCCGTCGTCTTTAAGCTTTGCGAGGAGTTCGGGAACACCGGGATAAAGCTTGTTTTCGAAAATTCCGCGTTCGGCGTAATATTCTCTGTAAAAAACGACTGCTTTGACTGCGTCTTCCTTTGAAAAGCCGTAATAATTCATAAAAGACGGAATGAGCGGAGGACCTATAAAAGGATAAAGCTCCGTTCGGTCTTTTACTTCTATTCCGAATTTGTTTAAGGCGTACATTACCGAATTCGTTATCCCGATACCGGGGTCGGTAAGAGTTCCGTCAAGGTCAAAAAATACAAATTTCATATTCCCTCCGCCGCAGGATTGACATCGGGAATACCCAACGCTCCGTCGACGAGATCCTGCAAAGTAACGCTGTCAACATAGTTGTTTATTGCGTCGAGATAGCCCTCCCAGAAAGAAATAGTCGTGCATTTTCCGCGTCTTGTGCATTTTTCGTCCGACGAAAGACAGGCTATCGGGGCAATGTTGCCTTCCGCCGCACGGAGAATATCACCCGCGGTATATTCCGACGGCTTTTTCGCAAGTTTGTAGCCGCCCTTGTTTCCTCTCATGCTTTTGAGAAAGCCCGCCGCATTGAGCAGGGCTATAATTCTTTCGAGATATTTGACCGAAATATTTTGTCTTTCGAAAATTTCTTTTATCGAAACAAAGTCGTTTGCCGAGAAAAGAGCTATATCGATCATAACGCGTAACGCGTATCTTCCTTTTGTAGAATACATCTTTCCCACCTCTTCACCCTATTTTACCACAAGTTTGGTAGGAATGTCAAGAAAGGGGATGTAAAAAAGTCCGGAGTACAAAATTCTTTTTTTATATAAAAAACAGGGGCTGCAATTTGCAGCCCCTTACAAGCCCATAGACTTGTTTTTATCTTTTTTTGCCGAGTGAGAAAATCGTATAGAAAATCGAGAAGAAAAGCGAGAAAACGGCGAATGCGGCAACTCCGACGCAAACGGCAACGGCAATCGGGTTTCTTTCCTTTACTTTTTTCGAGCAGAAAGAAATTCCGCCGCAGATTTTATCTTTGAGTTTTCCGAACGCCGAGCGGTAGTCGTAATTCTTCGCTTTTACTCCGAAATCTTTTGCCTTGGAGTAAGCACTTTTTGCCATTACGCCTGCTTTTTCGTATCCGTCTTTTGCGACTTCTCCGGCTTTTTCGAGACCGTCGCGGCATTTATCGGGAATTTCAAGATCCCGTATCTGTCTTGCTGTCTTTCTCACAAATGAATTTCTGTCGTCCCAAGCTCTCATAAAACCGTCTCCTTCCGATAGATAAGTTGTTTTTATATAATATTCCGAAATGTTCACTTCGGTTCTGCACTGTTTAATTTAGGTTATCATAAAACCGAAATTTTGTCAAGACAAAATACAATTTTATGCACAAAAAAACAAGAAAATTCCTCATACCTCTTTACTTAACTGCGTGAATTTGATATAATGGAGTCCGAACAAACATACGGGAGAAACTTTTATGGGGAATACTGTAATATTTGAGGCGAACGAAAACTTTTCGGTTCCGGTGTCGATTGTCGATAAATATCTCGACGCACCCGAAACCGAACTCCGTCTTATCCTTTTTCTTTTGCGGAACGCCAACCGTTCTTTTCTAACCGAGGATATCTGCGAAAAGCTTTCGGTCGACGAAAAAAGACTTAAAACGGCGTTTGACTATTGGGTGTCGAAAGGTATCCTTTTCAAGCTCCGCGACAAATATGTTCTCGACCGTCCGAGAATAACCGCGTCCGACGCGATAAAATATTCCGCCGAGCGTATTTCCGAAAGAATCGAAGCGGACAGCAAGGTTCTCTTCCTTTATAAACAGGCGGAAACCGCTCTCCGCCGTCCCCTTACTCCCGAAATTTCCTCCGCAATCCTTTCTCTTGTCGATTTTGTCGGCTTGCCGCCAGAAGTCGCTTTGCTGCTTATCCAATATTGCGGCGACGAGAAAAAGAGCCTTCACGCAATGGTTTCGACGGGTATAGAATGGAGCGAAAAGGGGATAGACACCTTCGAAAAAGCGGAGGACTATCTCAAAGAATTAAAAGAGAGAAAAGAAACTGAAAACCGCGTTTCGAGGCTTCTCGGAATTTCCGGCAGAAAACTCACGAACGACGAAAAGACCGTTTTTGTCAAGTGGAGCGAGGATTTCGGCTTTTCTCCAGAGGTTATCAACTTCGCTTACGAAACATCGGTAAAAAATACCGGCAAATATCAGTATAAATATATGGACAAGGTGCTTTCCGCCTGGAAAGAAAAGGGGTATACGACCGTTTCTGAAATTCAGAATGAGGCTGCCCCCGCCAAAAAACCGACAAAACGCCGCCGTCGCTCCGAAAACGACGCCGCAATCGACGCGACTTCTTCCGAAGCACTTTCCTGGGAGATAATCGCAAACGATTTGGAGGAGGATATGGAAAATGGACAGTAAAAAAGACTGCATCGCCGCCGTAAACGCCATTTACGCAGGCAAAAAAGCACGCAACGAGGCGAAAAGACAGGCTCGCCTTGATGAGGTTTACGCCCTTATTCCCGAAGTCGCGGCAATCGACTCCGAACTCAAAAGAAATATGTCCGCCTGCATTGATTTTATAATGTCGAAAGGCAAGTCCGAAGAAAAACTTGCGGCATACCGCCGCCGCGAAACCGAGCTTAAAGAACGCCGCAAAACGCTGCTTGCCGCGGCAAAACTTCCAGAAAACTATACCGATCTGCAATACGACTGCCCCGTCTGCAAGGATACGGGGTCGGTCGGAACGGAAAACTGCGAATGTTATAAAAAGGCTCTGTCTCTCGAATATCTGAGCCGCTCCGAAATTGCCCCCGAAATGCAGAAACTTTCCTTTAAGGATTTCAAGCTCGACTATTATTCGCCCGATAAACTTCTGCCGAACGGAAAAAGCGAGTACGAAACCGCGAAAACCGTCCTCGAATATTCGAAAAAATATGTTTCCGCTTTTAAGAAAAAGAACGCGAATCTGCTTTTCTGCGGAGTTCCGGGCTGCGGAAAAACGCATCTTTCCTGCATTATCGGTAACGAGCTTATCCGTCGCGGAAATTTTGTTTTATATACTTCCCTGCAAGATATGCTCGACAGCTTTGAAGCGGAAAAATTCGGAAAGGGCAAAGCCGATACCGATATTTACCTTGAATGTGACCTTTTAATCTTGGACGACCTCGGTGCGGAATTTCAGTCCGCTTTTTCCGCCGCCTGCCTTTACCACGTCATAAATTCAAGAATAAACAAGAAAAAACCGTTCATCATCTCAACCAACTTTTCTCTTTCGGAAATCGAAGAAATTTATGACGCGAGACTTTCTTCGCGTATAGTTTACGAAACGCTCAACATTCCGTTCCCGAAAGTAGACATTCGCCTTGAAAAGAAGAGGAAATAACCATGAGCAGACTTGAAATAAAAATATTCGATTCCCTCCGCCGCGTTCTTCTCGACGGAGAAAACGCCTATCCCGAAATCAAAAACGGGGAAGCGTTGCAGGACGATTTCTATAATTTTCAGATTTCTCTCCGTCTTGCCGACGCCGTTGAGGGCGAAAGACTTCGTGCGATTCCGACACTCAAAAGCCCGATTGCCGATAAAATAACAATGCTCCGCGTCGGAAACGTCCCCGCCGAAATGCCGGGATATCCCCAGAACGACGGCTTTTTCGAAAGAATCGAACCCGGACTTTTCCCCGACCCGCTTTTCCCTCTTGATAAAAACGGAATTTACGGCAGAGAGGGGCTTTCCTACTCTCTCTGGATCCGCGTCTCGACAAAGGGGCTTGCCGCGGGCGACTACGGAATTTCGGTTTCCTTTGCAAACGATAAAAAAGAAGACCTCGGCGAAACGTATTTTTCGCTGAAAGTCCTGCCTGTCAAAAAACCGAAACAGAAACTTATCTATACGCAGTGGTTTCATCCCGACTGCCTTTCCACATATTATAAGGTTCCCGCGTTTTCCGAAAAACATTGGGAAATAATCGAGAACTTTATTGCGACCGCCGCCGAAAACGGCGTCAATATGCTGCTTACGCCGCTGTTTACGCTGCCGCTCGATACTGTTGTCGGGGGAGAGCGTCCGACGACCCAGCTTGTCGATATAAAAAAGGACGGCAACGCCTATACTTTCGGGTTTGAAAAGCTTCGCCGCTGGATAAAGACAGCGAAAAAGCACGGTATAAAATATTTCGAATTTTCGCATTTCTTCACGCAGTGGGGAGCAAAAGCCACCCCGAAGATAGTCGCGGAAGTTAACGGCAAAGAAAAGAGAATTTTCGGGTGGGATACCCCTGCCGCAGGCAAAAAATACGACCGTTTTCTTTCTGCGTTTATCCCCGAACTTGAAAAAGTCATAGAAGAAGAAAAGATAGGTTCACGCGTGTTTTTCCATGTTTCGGACGAACCGACCGATGAACATCTCGAACCGTATACCGCCGCGAGAAATCTTTTGAAAAAACATCTTTCGCCGAAATATCCCGTTATCGACGCCCTTTCCGACCACGAATTCTATAAAAGAGGGCTTGTCGATAACCCCATTCCCGGCACCGACCGCTGCGAAGCGTTTATGGAAGATAAAACCATAAAAGACCGCTGGGCTTATTATTGCTGCACGCAGAATAAGCTTGTCTCCAACCGCTTTTTCTCGATGTCTTCTGCAAGAAACAGAATTATCGGAATGCAGATTTACAAATACGGTCTCAAAGGCTTTTTGCATTGGGGCTATAATTTCTGGTATACGCAATATTCTCTTTCGGATATCGATCCCTTTATGACGACCGACGCCGGCGGAGTTTTCCCGTCGGGAGACTCTTTTTCCGTTTATCCCGGAAAGGACGGTAAGGCAATTCCCGCCCTGCGTCTCTATGTCTTTTCCGAAGCTCTTTCCGACCTTGCCGCATTGCAGGCTCTCGAAAAGAAAATAGGCAGAGAGGCAACGCTCACTCTCCTTGAAAAAGGACTCGAAAAGCCGCTTACTTTCAAGGAATATCCGAGAGACGCCGAATGGCTTCTTTCAAAACGCGAAGAAATAAACGCGGCTTTGTGCAAATGAACATTATAAATTTTTACGGGCTTGCAATCGTCGCCCTCATTATGATTCCGAATGTAGTTTTCGCAATGAAAACGAAAGACGGATTTGTGAATTTATGGAATAATAAAGCAGTCGAAACGCTCGAACAAATCGGGCGTTTCGGATGTTTTGGGTTTTCTTTTATAAATGTGCCTCATACGCTCATGGGACTTCCCGACGGAACGCTCCCGATTTATCTTTCGGTGAGCGGAATTCTTCTCGCCCTGTATATCGGCGGCTGGGTTTTTCTTTGGAAAAAGCCCGGACTTTTCCGTGCAATTCTTCTTTCCGTTCTGCCGTCCGCCCTGTTTTTGTTTGACGGAATTATCTGCCGCTCGCTGCTGCTTTCAGTTTCGGCTTTGATTTTTGCCCCGTGCCATATTTTGATAAGCTGCAAAAACGCGGTCGCGGCAAAACAATAATTTTCAAGAGGAACATTATGAAAAAATTCAGCTTTATTTTGGCTGTGATTATGCTTTTTACGCTCGTTTCCTGCGGTAAAAACGCGGAAAACAAAGTCATTGCTTGTCCGTCGCAGAGTTTTCTTAAAAATGTCGGCGAAAATGCGGAAAATCCGCCCGAAAACGATGAAAAGACCGACGAAACCGAAGACGGAAGCAATGTTAAAATTTCGGATAAAGAAGACGGTTCAGGCACCACCCCGACAGCTCCCGAAAACACTTCGAAAAACGAAAATAAAGGGCAGAGCGGTTCGGATAAAGGCGTTTCGTCGCCCTCAAAGCCGTCTGGCGGCAGTGCCGCAACACCCTCAACACCGACATTAAGCAGCTGTAATCACAAAAATACCGAAATCCGCAACTCAAAAACGGCGACGACTTCCGCCGCGGGATATACGGGTGATGTTTTCTGTAAAGATTGCGGCGAAATCGTTGTAAAAGGCTCTGTAATCGCAAAACTCAAACCCGTAAATAAGGCAAATCACGAATATCTCGATTTTGAAACGGAAATGCTCCGCCTGATAAACGAAGAACGGAAAAAGGTCGGCGTTTCGCCGCTTGAATGGGACGAAAGCCTTTATTCCGGAACAAAGGTGAGAGCAAACGAAATTGCGGAACATTTTTCCCATACCCGTCCCGACGGAAGAACCCCATCGACCGCCCTTGACGGAATGTTTACCGCCGTCGGCGAAAATATTTTAAGAGCGGTTATAAACTGCGTGCCGGAAGACCCCTCCGCCGCTATGGTTGACGGTTGGGTTTCGTCTCCCGGACACTACCAAAATATCATAGATCCGCGATATGAATATGCCGCAATCGCCATGGTGAAATATAACGACGAATATCTTGTCGTGAATATTTTTGCCGGGCGGTCGGGACAAATCCGCTGCGAAGAGGCGGGGCTGCCTGACGGGCTGAACTCGGTTCTTCGGTCTTGGTAGGTTAAAATCGGGCTTTGCCGATAGTAAAAATTAGGTTTGCTTCGTCTTTGACAGGTTAAATAAGATTTTTGTCGCCCTTTTTGGACTTAAATTCGGTTTGCCGGCACTCTGACAAGTACTCCTCCTGTTGTAGACTGACCTCTTTTTTTGCTTCGGCAGCGGAAAAGCAACCTATTGGTGGCTTTGACAGCGAAAAACACCCCATTTGAGACAAAAGTATCTCGTTTGCGGCTTTGGTAATGACAGCCGCAAAGGTATAAACGCCCCACAACGCATTTCCTTGAAACTATAAAAAGACAAACAGACACTCGCTTAAACGGGTGTCTGAATTTTTATATTTATATTTGAAATTTATCTTTGTCGTCATCTTTTGTATCATTATTTTTTTTGTCTGCTCGCCCGCCGCTGCTGTCTTCCCCTCGGCTTATTGCCTGTCTGATGCTGTATTTTGCTGTTGTCTGTTGAGCCATTCACCTGCCGCTTTTTTCTCTCCGTCCCGCAGCATACCCCTTTTTTCTCGGCTGCCGTCTGTATAATAATGCTGTCTTTCATTCAGCTTTCAGTCTCGTACTG
>CAKSPP010000062.1 GCA_934481505.1 uncultured Eubacteriales bacterium | reverse complement strand
GGATTTGAAGACCGGAAGGGTTTATATCTCGTCTCAGAACCATGGCTATGTGGTAGATATGGAAAAGCTTGACCCTGAAATTGCAGTTCCTGCCTTTGTAAATGTGACATCTCCAAACTGGAATTCTTTTGTTTCACCGTCTTTTGCACCTGCAACAACTGCTATGTCTCCATTTTCCGCAATCGTCACCGCCGCGTCGTTTCCCGATTTAAGAAGAAGCATATAGAGAAGGTCTTCAAACGATATCTTCTCCCCTGCTTCTATTCCTATTCCAGATCCTTCGATCTCCGCCGCTTTTTCGGAAACGGTAAAAATGCTGTCAAGAGAGGTGTTTTCAAGGGCGACAAGTGCGGTAAGGATTTTTGTCGTACTTGCAGGCTCATGTCTCTCATTTTCGTTTTTTGAAGATAAAATTTTTCCGCTGCCCGCATCTGTCAGAACATACGCTTCCGCGTTTATTTGGGCAGCTATATGTATCGGACAGAACAAAATTAAAACGGCGATAAGCACCGCAATCGTTTTTTTCACCGCAGAACTCCTTTTTCGTTTATGACATCCAAGACTTCAATAAGACATTCGGCAAAATATCCCGCTCCCCTCTCCGCCTCTTCGGGAGTGTTCCCGCAGGTGCCTACTTCAACAAGAATGCTTCCGGGGGTAATATCTTGATTGTAAAGATAGTTCCGCAGAAGAATAGGCCGCATAAGCCCCGGATATCTTTCCGCCGCCGTTTTCTGTATCATAAGCGAAAATTTGAGATTTTCTTCCCAATGGCTGTTCGGATATTTTTCACTGCCCGAGCCGAGAAGAATCATAACCTGAGACGAAGTTTCGCCGTTTATTTCGGCAACCGCACGGTATTTCGTCTTCGACGAAGTTATTACAGTATCGCGGTGAACATCAAGAACTATCTGGATTTCGGGATATTTTTCGAGGTAGGAATGTATCGAAATATTTGACGAATCGTAAGAATGATTGTAGTCGGGGTTATCGTGCTGCGTTTTGTCGTGGACAACACCGTAGCCGGCGTTTTCAAGCTTTGACGCTATTATATTGCCTATATGTATCATATTCTGATTATTGTCGTCGCTTCTGAATTTCATTGTATTGTCGTAATAATCGGTATTATAGACATTATATGATTCGGTCGCGTGGGTATGAACGATAAGCACCTGATATTTTTTTGTTTTATCGACTGCAATTTCGGATTTTTCGGAAAGCAGTTTTTCTATATCGAAATTTTTCTTTCCCTCGTTATTTACGGTTACCCCCTCAAAGGAATCCATCCATTTTGCCGCTCCGAGAGTGGTTTTCAGAACCTTATAAGCCCCGTCGGGAATTTCGTCTTCGGGAAGCCTGTATTTTTCGAAAAGAGACACTCCGTTATATTCAAGATCGTCGCTTATAACAAAGTCTTCCGACTGCTCTTGCAAAATTTCGGGATATGAAAAAGAAAGAGACGCAACGGGAATTATTCCCGAAAGTATCACTAAAAAAATAAAAAATCCCCGAAGCCTTTCTCTGTTTTTATAAAAAAACCGCCGCACCCGTCCCTGTTTTTTCATATTCTTTCACACTCCTCCGTCTTTACTGTAATTATACAGTGCTTGTCTTTGAAATATTACCCTCCGAGAAGAGCGTTTATATCTTCTTCCGAAATTCCGTTATGCAAAGCCTTATTTATTGAAATCGAAACGAGCCTTGCCGCCTTTTTTACAAGAATATCGATATCTTTCGGCGTAACTATATAACTGAGAGCCGTCTCTGAAACCTTGTTTTTAACCGTTTCGAAAGCGTCTTCGTTCCATGCCGACGACAGCCTGTCCGAAAAGGCGATATCAAAAGCGTCGACGGATTTTTTAAGAGAAGAAAGCACCCCCGAAATAACGCTTCCCGTAACGGTAAGGGAATCGGAAACGGTAGGAACCCCGACGGCAATCACCGGAACTGACAAAGTTTTTTCCGAAAGCTCTTTTCTTGAATTTCCGACGCCCGAACCGGGAGAAATTCCGGTATCGGTTATCTGAACAGTTCGGCAAAGCCTTTCGGGGTTATCGGAAGCCAATGCGTCAACGGCGATTATGACGTCGGGGTTAATTTCTTTTGAAAGAGCCTTTACCGCAGCGGACGATTCAATTCCCGTGCTGCCGAGAACCCCGGGGACGGCAACGCTCACGGAATTAAAGTTCATCTCTTCGAAAATCCGTTCGGAGAATTCTTTTATATGTCTTGTTACGATAATTCCTTTCGCCGTTTCGGGACCTATCGCATCGGATGTAAGCTCGGAATTACCGAGTCCGACGACAAAAGCGGTAAACTGTCGTTTACCTGTTTTTCTCTTGATAATTCCCGAGATTTCGGAAGAAACGACCCCTATCGCTGCCTGAAAAGCAGAGTCGTCCTCATACGCTTTTCCGATATCGACCGTGACATATTCCCCCTGCGGTTTTCCGATAATTTCGGAAGCCCCGTATTCAGTAATTTTTATCTTTGTAACCCTGACGCCGCCTTTGGCGTATTCCGTTTTAACAACGCCTGAAAGTTCTCCGTCTATACGGGAAACGACCTCCGACGCAACATCGCTTCTGCCGACAAATCTTTTCATAAAATCAACTCCGCCGTTATTTTTGCGGCTTTGGCGGAATTTATACATTTAATAAAAAAGTTTCATAAAAGCAACCGTAAGTTAATAAACAAATATTATACTGAAAGAAAATTTATATGGAGGAAAACTTTATGGCTAAGGGAAAATCTTCCGGCGTTATAAAAACGCTTCTCAAAAAATATTTTATCGATGCACTCGGGGCGATGGCTCTCGGTCTTTTTTCGTCACTCATTCTCGGCCTTATAATTTCGCAGATAGCCAAAATTCCGGGACTTGATTTTTTGACTAAGATCTCCGATGTCGCGACTTCGGGTCAAGTCGTCGGGGCAGCGATCGGTGTTGCTATCGCATGGGGAATGAAAGCAAAAGGCATGGTCACTTTTTCCTCCGCGATTTCGGGGGCCGTCGGATATATCGCAGGAGGTCCTGTCGGAGCTTATATTGCCGCAGTTGTCGGCGTTGAGCTCGGAGGTCTCGTTTCAGAAAAAACGAAAATCGATATCGTCTTAACGCCCGTTGTCACAACCGTTTCGGGCGGCCTTATAGGAATACTTACAGGTCCGTATATTTCGGCGTTTATGACTTCTCTCGGCAATATGATAAACAGTATGACGGAACTCAACCCGATTCCGATGGGAATTCTGATTGCCGCTGTCGTCGGACTTGCCCTTACCGCTCCGATATCCTCAGCCGCGATCTGCATTTCAATAGGTTTAAGCGGAATTGCCGCAGGAGCCGCCGCGGTAGGCTGCTGCTGTCAGATGGTAGGCTTTGCGGTCGCTTCTTTCAGAGATAACGGCTGGGGCGGACTTATTTCACAAGGCGTAGGAACTTCAATGTTACAGTTCCAGAATATCGTTCGCCGTCCGCAGATTTGGATAGCCCCGACTCTTGCGTCAATGGTGCTCGGTCCCGTTTCGACAGCCCTTCTCGGCATGACAAATACCCCGGAAGGTGCCGGCATGGGAACTTCGGGTTTTGTCGGGCAGTTCGGAGCCTATGCGGCGATGTCGCAGACATATTCAATAGCATATACCCTTATAACGATTGTTGTAATGCACTTTATCGCTCCCGCTCTCTTAACATTGCTTTTCGACTCGATAATGAGAAAACTCAAATGGGTAAAACCCGGAGACATGAAACTCTATAAAGCCTGATTTTTTCAGCATTCAAGCCTGTTATAGCGAATAGTTTACAAAAAGTTTGAAAGTTTTCTATTGCTTTTGCAAAAATTATCTGTTATAATGCCAAAGTAATAAAAAGACATCAAAGGAGAAAATAAAATGCCCAATATCAAATCCGCAAAAAAACGTGTTAAGGTAACAGACACAAAAACTCTTAAAAATAAGATAGCTAAATCCCAGCTTCGCACCGAACTCAAAAAGGTTCGTGCAGAAATCGAAGAAAACAAGAGTGCAGAAGCTCTCAATCGCGGCTACAAAGTTCTTGACAAAGCAGTTGCAAAAGGACTTCTTCATAAGAACACCGCAGCTCACAAAAAGGCAGCTCTCGCTTCCCTTTTCAACGCGAAATAATTTAAGACAACACAGAAGCGGCTCGGAAAATTTCCGAGCCGCTGTTTTCTTTATAAAAAGAAAATAATAAACTTAATATTCTCCGTCTCTTGCGATAACATCGCCGTAGAATTTATCAAGTGCCCCGATAAATTCGCCGTCGTCAAGGTTGTTTACAGGAGAGACATTGTCGTAAAAACGCTGCATATCCTGAATTTGGAGAACACCGTCAACTTCTTTGACCGTGAAAATATTTTTAGACCCAAAATTCGGAACTCCAGGAGTTGCGGAAGGATCTGCATCTGTATCGGGATAAGCATATTCGTCAACCGAAATATAATAGGTATCACCGTCGGTTTTTTCGAGTTTTATGCTGTTAAAGTCATAAATGCCCTCATACCCTCTCGGTTCATCATCTACATATAAAGAACCGTTTATTTCAACAACCGCTTGCTTTATTATCGGATAGGGTGTGACATATTTGCTTACCTTTTCAAGCAAATTTTCAACCGTCATCTTTTCGTTAATCTTATAATATAAAGTTCCGGTGCCGTCAATATCCGAATAACTTATCGGTTGTCCTTTTTCATTTTTTTCTACGCTGTAAAAAGCCGAGCCGTATCTGTAAAGCTCTGCTTCAAGCGTAGGCGTGAATAATTCTTTTACATTGTCTTCTGTCAGAACGATTTTGTCGCCGCAACCGGCAAACAGGGTAAGAATAAACAACAGAGAAAGTGCTAATGATACAACTTTTTTCATATGATTTTCCTCCCAGTGTTGATTTTTTTCGGGGTGTATAAAATTTCCTGTACCCCTAATTGGATTATAGCAAGTTGCCCTTTATTTGTCAACATATTTTTATAAAAAATATATCGAAAGTGTAATTATTTTGTAAATACAACAACTGACAAAAAAAAACACACCGCCGATTGCTTTTCGGCGGTGTAGGCTATTTTATTATTTTACCGTAAAATATGCTCAAGGAGCGTTTCGTCTTTTGTGTAGACCGTATTATATTCAAGTCCGTTAAATTCTTTCTTTCCGTTCTGCCAGAACGCCATTTTTTCAACAGGCAAAGCCGACGGAGAATAAGGCGTCCAGTTATAGACATGTTCGGTCGTTACGGGTCTGGTGGCAAAACAAAGGGCGTTTCCTCCGGCAACTATAAAATGACTGAACTCGCTGTCAAAATTGAAGTTTTCCGAAGAATCGGTATTTCCGATAAATCCCGCGATAAACCCGTTTGCTTTAAGAGTTGAGGCAAAAGAAAGCATCCAGTTGTGATTTACGTACATATTATCCTTGATTTCGGCAAATATTGCGGTTTTACCGTCGTCACATACTCCGAGTTTTTTTGCCGCAGCGACAGCCCTTTCGGCGTCCGCCGTCCCGTCGCTTTTCGCGACGCCTACAAGCGTGAGGTCGTCAAAAATAAGAAGAACTCCGCAATCTCGTTCCGCAAGGAATTTTATCTCTTCGTTGCTTATTGCGTGTTCTCCCGAAATCGGTCTGCCCCAGAAAGCAGGAAAGCAATTCTGTCTTACCGCCCAATCAAAAAGCGTATAACCGTTTGTAAGTCTTGTGTTTGCCGGCTCGTAGGATCTTGCTCCGAAAATAAATTTCTGCATAATTTTTTATCCTTTCGTTCGTTTTTTGTACCTATATAATACACGGCAAAGAGGTCAGATAACGGACGGTTATATAAAAATCGGCAGATCATATATAGACCTGCCGATTTATTACAATAATTTTTTATTTTTCGACGGAGCCTGTCCAGTCCTGAATTCCGCCGATATTCGTCACATTGCCGTAACCCATTTCGGCAAGCATATACTTTGCCTGCTCGCTTCTCGAACCGCTTCTGCAATATACGAAAATCGGAGTTTCTTCGTCGGAGATTTCGTCGTATACCGATTCAAGACTGTCAAGAGGGATATTTATGCTTCCGGGAATGTGACCGCTGTCAAATTCATCTTCGGTTCTCACATCAATAAGAACCGAACCTGCCGTATTTTGTACCGTCAAAAAGCCGTCGTTTATATTTTTCATATCAAAAAACCACCACAAGCAGCATTTTGAACTGTTCTTTTCCGAAAACCGCATGCGGATGTCTTGCGGGCATTACAATAGATTCGCCTTCGTGAAGTTCGTATTCAACGCTGTCAATCGTTATTTTGCCGACACCGTCAAGACAGGTTACAAATGCGTCGCCGCCCGATTCATGGGTTGAAATCTCTTCCCCTTTGTCAAAAGCGAACAAAGTTACCGAGAGGGCCGAATTCTGTGCAAGAGTTTTACTTACAACCTGTCCCGGCTGATAGGAAACCTCTTCTTTTAATGTGATGACTTTTGCTTTATCGATATTTTTAATTCCGTACATAATTAAAACCTCCGTTTTTTCTTTACAACCGTATTATACACCGATATAGCAAAACAATCTGTTGTAAAAACAACAAAAAATACAGATTTTTACATATTATCTACCTTTATATATAGGAAAAGTGCAAATCTTACCTGTTTTCAGCCGAGTTTTTCCGTAATTTTATAAAAAACTGCCCTTGACAAAGTCTTTTCTCTCAATTTTATGCAGTTTACAATTCTGTTTCAATTTTGTAACACTTTCGCCCTTGACTTTAGTGTGGTAAAGTGATAAAATACTACCATAACAAAGAAACAAACGGCAATCCGCCGGATATTGAAAAGGAGAAGAAAAAAAATGAAAAAGATTATTGCACTTGTACTTTCCGTTGTTATGGCGGCTATGCTGTTTGCAGGCTGCGGACAGACCAAAGAACAGACCGACCTTGAATATGTCAAGGAAAAAGGAAAACTCGTCGTCGGAATTACCGATTACGCTCCGATGGACTACAAAGCAAACGAAGCAGACAGCGAATGGATAGGTTTTGACGCAGACATGGCGAAAGCCTTTGCAAAAGAAATCGGCGTTGATGTTGAATTTGTCGTTATCGACTGGGATCAGAAAGCTTCCGAACTTTCCGGCAAATCTATCGACTGCGTATGGAACGGAATGACCCTTTCCGACGAAGTTAAATCGGCAATGGATGTTTCCAACGCATACTGCAACAATGTTCAGATAGCAATCGTAAGAGCCGAAGACGCTGAAAAATATGCTACCGAAGACGCTATCAAAGACGCAAGAGTCGCTGCCGAAAGCGGATCCGCAGGAAACGCTGTCGCAAAAGAAAAAGGCTTTAACGTAACCGAAGTTGCAGACCAGGCAACCGCCCTTACCGAAGTCGCTTCCAGAACTTCCGATGTCGCTATTATCG
>CAKSPP010000061.1 GCA_934481505.1 uncultured Eubacteriales bacterium | reverse complement strand
GACCGTGCGCCGCAATGCGGATAGCTAAGCTTTTCGGAAAAAAGTGCGTTGCGACGGTTCACGGACTCGACTGGCAGCGTGATAAATGGCAGCACGGTTTCGGAGCGAAATATATCAAATTCGGCGAAAAAATGATAGCAAAGCACGCCGACGGAATTATAGTTTTAAGCGAAAGTGCAAGAGACTATTTCAAAAAAACTTACGGCAGAGACGCCGTTATTATTCCGAACGGAATTGCAAAACCCGAAAAAACCGACGACAAAATCATTTCGGAAAAATTCGGTATTACGAAAGATTCCTATATCTGCGTTGTCGCAAGGCTTACCGAAGAAAAGGGAATTCACTATCTTATAGAAGCCTATAACAAAATCAAAACCGACAAAAAACTCGTTATCTGCGGAGAATCAAGCGACACCGACGAATATGTCGCGAAATTAAAAACCCTTGCCGCAGGAAACGAAAACATAATTTTCACGGGCTTTGTCGCAGGCGAAACTTTATCTTCTGTTTATTCAAACGCCTATGCGGTCTGCCTGCCGTCAAACCTCGAAGGCATGTCGATAAGCCTTCTCGAAGCGTTATCCTATTCAAACGCGGTTCTCTGCTCGGATATTCCCGAAAACACCGCCGTTTGCAAAGACACCGCCCTGTTTTTCGAAAAGGGCAATGTTGACGACTTAAAAGAAAAACTCGAATTGCTGCTCACAAACCCCGAAACGGTCGAAAAGCTGCGTAAAAAAGCAGCCGAAGACATTCTCTCCCGTTTTTCGTGGGAGAAGACCGCCGAAAAAACCGTTTCATATTATAAAGAAATCCTGAAAGGAGCCGACAGATGAACGAAACTTTTTCTCAGATTTCGGAAAAACTCGGAAACTTAACCTCAGAACAGGACAGAAACCTTTTTGACAGGACCTTTACCCTGCAAAAGCACGACAAAAACGTTTTTGTTTTCGGTTACGACGACAAAACCGCCTGCAACGCTTTTCTTGCTGAAAACCGCAACGCCCTTTTCAGTGCGGTGGGTTCGGTCTGCGGACAGCTTCCCGAACTTAAATTCAAGCAGCTGCCGAAAAGCTACGCTTCCGAGAAAAAAGACGAAAAGCCGAAAAAAGCGAACTACAAAAAAGGCGTTAAAAACATCGTCGCATCTCTTATCTGCCTTGTGCTTGCCCTAATTCTCGGAGTTATAAGCATTAACTTCATTGCGAACAGGAAATTCAAAGAAAATTTCTATTCCGTAAGCATAAGCAAGACGAAAGACAATTTCAGAATCATTCAGTTAAGCGACCTGCACACCTCGACTTACGGAAAAGACAATGCCGACCTTATCGACAGGATAACAAAACTCGAACCCGATATCATAATCCTGACGGGCGACTGCGTTGACCAGGACGCAGCAGCCGACAACACCGTTTCCCTCTGCACGGCTCTTGCAAAAATAGCTCCTACATATTATATATACGGAAACAACGAATGTCAGAAAGCGTTTTCGAACGCGATGACTCTTGAATCGCTCGACGAGCTTACCGGTCAGCCCGGAGAAACAAAAGACAGCCAAAAGCTTTACGATTTGGATAACGGTCTTAAAAAGACGCTCGAAGCTACCGGCGTAAAAGTTCTCTTTAACGAAAGCGACCTTATAACAATAGGCTCGACCGATATTCGGATATTCGGAACCTTAACTTCCAACCCGTCGGCATTCTGGCCTTACGCCGGAACCGCCTTTAATTCGTTCTTGAACGAAAACACCGACGAAATCAAAATCTTTGCCTGCCACGAACCTCTGCTCCTCGAAACTCTCGAAGACGAAAAATGGGGCGACCTTGTTCTCTGCGGAGACACCCACGGCGGAGTTGTAAGGCTTCCCGGAATAGGTGCTCTTTACACCAGAGACGACGGACTCTTCCCCGAAAAACGCGGAGCGATGGTCTACGGCAAATATAAACTCGGCTCGTCCCAAGTTATCGTTTCGTCGGGACTTGAAAACAAAAATCCTCTCAGAATATTCAACCAACCCGAAATCGTCATAGTTGATGTAAACAACTATTAAGGAGGTGCAATCTTGATATCTCAGCTCATAAAATTGGCGGTAATAGGAATATCCGCGGTATTTTTAATAGCTGCCGCCGTCGTCTTTTGGAAAAAGACAAGAAACCAGACGAAAAGCCAGACCAAGGCGGAACTCAAAAAGCTGAAAATTTTCAGAATGTCCGCTCTCTTATTCGCGATTATCATGTGCTTTGCGTCAACCCTCGCTTCGTATTTCGACACGACAAGGCAGTCAAGTGCGGTTATCGCCCTTAACTACGCGGAGGCGTCCTTGGGGCAGAACGTAAACGGCACACGCTATAATATGTCCGAAATAATCTGCGACGATGTTATAGAAAGAGTTATTAAAAAAGGCGGATTTACCGATCTTTCGGTTTCCGATCTGAAAAGCTGTTTTTCGGTCGTTCCTCTCAATCAGGGAAACTCCTATTCAAAGGAAAACTATCATATTTCGACGGAATTCGCGGTTTACTATAACGCAAGCAAGAAAACAAAGAAATATGATACGAACGCGATAGCCCAGCTTCTCTGCAACTCTTACAGGGACTATTATTTCGATAATTACGTCAACGATTTTCAGTTCGATATGAGTAATTTCGAAGAAGAGATAAAGGGGCTTGACTATATCGATATCGCAACTCTTCTCCAAAACAAAGCAAATTATATCTTAAATTATCTTTACGGTCTCCGCGAAAAGAACTCGGCGTTTATTTCTTCAAACGGTTCGACTTTCGCGTCGGTCGCGTCAAAAGTAGCCCTCCTTAATTCCGCACAGATAAGCGATTCGATTTATTCCTTTGTATTGCAGAACGGAATTTCGCAGGACAACCAAAAGCTCATAAACCGCTATACCTACGCGAACAAGATGTATAGCTACGACAGACTGAAACTTCAAGACTCCTACGACATAACAAACAAGGCGATAGCAAAATACGACAAGGATATGGCCCGAATAGTCCTCGTTCCGACATGGGATAACGACGGGCAGTATTATATGGGCAGAACCAAGATAGGAATAGACACCCTCTCGGTTCAGTCGGTCGCATACAGCAACAATATCGCAAACCTTGAAAAGAGCATAAAAGACAACGAGCTTAAAATTCAGAAATTCACCGAAGCGTCGGGAAACACCGAAGAAAACAAGGCTTATGTTTCGGAGCTTATCGAAAGCACGACCGAATCTCTGAAAACCCTTGCGGAAGAAGCCCGTCTTATCGGCAGAGAATATTATTCAAGCCAGATGAACCAGTGCATTTCCGCAACGGTCTATCAGGCGTCTGTCTTGTCAAAAGCCAAGAACCTCATAGTTATCGCACTTATCGCATATATTTCCTGCTGGGCTTTCGTTTCTTCGAGAAGTTTTGCCCGCAGGGATGACGAATAGGAAAGGGGGATATTATGGAAGAAAAAAAGATTTTCAAATATATAAAACGCCTGCTCCCCTTTATTCTTATTGTTTCCTTTGTCCTTTCGGGGCTTGTCTATTATATGATGAGCAAAAAACAGACCTATGTCGCGTCGGCTGTCATAAATTACAATTATAAAGAAGCCGAACAGGGCAAAACCCCGAGCGGAACCGATCTTGATGTAAGCGAGATAAAATCCTCGGCTATCCTTTCGAAAGCAATAGACAAAATGTCCCTTTCGGATCAGTATTCGGCAGACAAGCTTTCGTCGAGAATTACGATAACCGAAGTACCCGACCCCGACAAAGAGCAGCAGAAAAACGCGAAGCTCGACGAGGGCGAAGAGTATGTATATGTCCCGACGACCTACATAATCGCGTTCACCGCGACAAGCGGCGAGGGCAGCCATTTCGCACAATCGATGCTCGACGGAATTCTCGACGCATACTTCTCGGTTTTCGGCGAAAATTATATAAATGTCGACCACATCAGCAACAACATAGACGAAATCTATAAAAACGACTACGACTATCTGCGTATGGTCGAAAATATCGACGACAACATCGAAGAAACGGTAAATATTCTCTATCAGAGAACCAGTGCTTATCCCTATTACCGTTCGACCGAGATGGGAACGTCGTTTGACGACATTATAGACGAATTCAACTTTATAAGAAACGTAAAATTGCAGGATCTCTATTCGAAAATTTACAGATATCAGATAACGAAGAGCAAGAGTCTTCTTAACGCGACCTATAACAACAGGATAGACCAGAACGCTATAAAAGGCTCGAACGAAAGAGAAATGTTCGACGATATCGAAGAGGTTCTCGAAGCTTATGTTTTCAAAATGAGAGAGTCGGGAAACACCAACATAACCGCCGACTATATCTTAAAGGAAGTCCACAATAAAGACGTCACCGACGGAAACGGAAACGTAATAACGAAAGTCGACCAGACCGTAACCTACGACGAGCTTATCTACGCATGGAGAGACCACGACTTAAACGACGCAACGGCGATAATCGACACCGCTTACTGCCGCTACGTTATCGATTCTTTCAACACCTGCAAAGGCACCTGCGGAGGAATTTGTCAGACATCGGATAAAACCTGTGCCCAGATTTCCGAAGCAAACTATGCCGAAATGGAAAAGGAAGTTTCCGACACCATTAAAGAAGTCGTCGACGAGCTTACGGTGCTTTACGACAAGACCGTGGTAACCAACAGCGAATATAACGGCTACCTCGGCTGCAAGAATATTTCCATTCTTTCGTCGGCTGCAACCTCGGCAAGCATAAACGTAATGCTTTACAGCATTATAGCGTTCGTATTTATTGTCGTCGTTTGCTGCGGAGGACTTGTCCTTATAGGAAGAATGAACGATATTATTATCGCAAACTTCTATACCGACAAGAGAACAGGGTTCTATAACCGTGCATATTTCGACAAATATCTGCAAAAGAACAGCAGAACCATTATAGACGACGGTACGGTCATAATCTCGGTAATGATTTCAAATCAGCGTGAGATAAACAAAGAATTCGGAAGAAATGTCGGCGACGACGTAATCTCCCTCTTTGCGGATCAGCTGCGAACCGTTTTCTCGAAGATGAACTCGATGTTTGTCTATAACGGAAATTCACATTTCATTGTAATTCTCTCAAAGAGCGATTCGATAACGGCGGAAGACGCTGTTCAGACCTTCGCGGCTTATCTCGACAACAGAGAAAGCTGCGAAAACGTCGATATCAAATATGAAGTCGGCGTTGCCGAAACATTCAGAGAAAGAGTCAAGTCCGCAAGAGCGTTGCTTGTCGAATCGATAAAGAACAGACGCGAATTCGAATCAAAAGCAAAAGAAGACTGATAAGGAGGCGAAAAAGTTGCCGACGGGAAAAGCAATACGGGCGGTTGTCAAGGTTTATTTCACAGCCGTTATGTTCCTGATGTATTACTTTATTAACGACGCCGTCTTTATAGGCGGTATCGGCGTTACCTTAAGGCACATTTTCGCCCTTCTTCTTGTCGCTTCGGCATTTGTCTATTTTCTTGTTTCCCCCGACATTTCAAAAGCCGCGGTTTCGGTAAAATCGGCTCTCGTTTTTGCCGTTCCGCTGCTTGTTATCGTCCTTTCGTCAATGCTCGTGTGGGTTATAGACAAAAGTGCGGTTTCTACCATTGCAAGAGGTCTTTCGGGCTGTCTTGTATACACCAATATCCTTTCCTGTGCCTTGGCGGCAGGCTCCGTTATGTATGTTTTCGGAGAGGACGGGATATGGTTTAACCTCGCCGCCATTCTCGCTTCAAACTTACTCATGATTTTAACTATCATGATGTCGGACGGCATAGGCGTTTTCTTCAACGAATTTATCAAGCTTATCCTTTCCTTTGCCGAAAACACCGGCGACACGATAGTAAAAGCGGAAATCCACGAACTTGCGTTCTGTCTCGGGGCGTACCTTATTTATATGCTCTATAAGCCGAAAAAGAAAATATGGTTCTGGGTGATGTTTTTCCTCACCTGCTTCTGCTTTTTCGCGGCGTTCAAGAGAATCGCGATGGTTTCTATTGCGTTCGTCGCCGTGATAAGAATTCTTTTCTTCCTTTTTCAAAAAATTTCGTCAAAAGCCGTTATACGGGCGGCAAATATTATAATGATAATCGCGACGGTTTTGCTTGTCGCGTATATCCTCGTAATAAAGCTTGATGTCTTTTCCTATATGGAAAAAGCGGGCATCGCGACCAACGGACGAGCGTATGTATATTCTCATGTAAATGAATATTACGACTTTTCGCCGCTCTTTCCGGGTCGAGGAATAGGATTTCTCACCTATCAGTTAAACGAAGTCGTTTCTCTCGGCGTTCAGGCGATTCACAACGACTTTTTGCAGTTCTATATCGACCTCGGCTTTTTCGGATATATCCTTTGGCTGCTTTCGATGACGGTTTTGCGTACCGCATATTTCGGAAAAAACGACCCCGATACCGCGACGATAACGACACTCCTTACATTATATCTTATAATCGTTTCAAGTACAGACAACACCATGAACTATCCGCTGCTCACAACGGTCATGGGAATTCTTATAATCGGAAACAGCTATGCAAACAAAGTAAAAAAACAGGCGGAGCATTTCGACACGCATCCGCTCGGCTTATAGAGGCTTAAAATGAAAATTCTCATAGTCAACAAATTTTTATATCCCCGAGGCGGCTCCGAAAGCTATATGCTCGGAATAGGAAAACATCTTTCAACCCTCGGTCACGAAGTCGAATATTTCGGAATGTACGACGACAAAAACACCGTCGGAAACAATGCGGGCGAATATACGCAGAATATGGATTTCCACGGGAAAAGCCTCAAAAGATTTCTCTATCCGTTCAAAATTATCTATTCTTTTGAATCAAAAAAGAAAATCGGGAAAGTCATCGACGAAATGAAACCCGATGTAATCCACCTCAACAATATCAATTTTCAGCTTACCCCGTCGATAATCGACGCCGCAAAGAAAAGAAAAATTCCCGTTGTCTGGACGCTTCACGACTATCAGCTTATCTGCCCGGGACACTTGCTTTACAATAACGACCGCAACTGCGTCTGCGAAAAATGTATCGGCAGAGGGAAATCCGCCTGCATTAAAGACAAATGTATCCATTCTTCAAAAGTCAAAAGCATTATCGGCGTTATCGAAGCGAGATTCTATAAATTAAAAGGCACATATAAAAAGGTAGACAGATTTATTTCTCCGAGCAATTTTCTTTATTCAAAGCTCGTTGCCGATAATAAAGCCCTTTTTGAAAACCGCACGACGGTAATACATAATTTCGTAAATAAAAAATCGCTCCCGGAAGAAATAAAGAATAATTTCGGCTTTCCCTATATCGCCTTTGCGGGGAGACTCAGCCCCGAAAAAGGCACGCAGATATTAAAAGACGCCGCGTCCCTTCTCCCTGACACACAGTTTGTCGTAATGGGCGGCGGTCCCGACGAAAAAATGCTTTCGGACATTCCGAATATTCACC
>CAKSPP010000060.1 GCA_934481505.1 uncultured Eubacteriales bacterium | reverse complement strand
CTCAACGCTCCGTGGTATATCGAAGTCGATATGTCGAAATACATAGCATACTTCATTCTCGCGTTCCACCAGAACAAGTCGATAACACAGCTTCTCGATCCGCATAAGAAAATACAGGATCTGCTTGACCGTTACAGAGCCGAGCACGAATAAGGATAAATTATGTATAAGTTTTTTGCACTTCTCGACCGTATGAAGTGGATCAACCGCTGGGGGCTGATGAAAAACAGCTATACCGAAAACTTAAAGGAACATTCCTTTCAGGTAGCGGTTCTCTCCCACGCCCTCTGCATTCTCTCAAACGAATATTTCGGAACGGATTATTCCCCCGAAAAAGCGGCAGAAATAGCACTCTTTCACGATGTTTCCGAAATAATAACGGGAGACATGCCTACCCCCGTGAAATACGCGAACGAAGAGTTAAAGACAAATTACAAAAATATCGAAGCGGAAGCATCGAAAAAGATAGTCGGACTTTTACCCGAAGAAATCGGAAAATATTATTCTTCGGTGACCGACGGCGAAGACGCCCCCGAATGGAAATATGTCAAAGCGGCGGATACCCTTTCGGCGTATATAAAATGCGTAAACGAAGTTTCGGTCGGAAATAAAGACTTTGAATCGGCAAAAAAGAACACCGAAGAAAAGTTAAAAAAAGCGGCAGAATCTCTTCCGGCACTCGCCCTTTTCATTAAAGACTATCTTCCGGCTTACGAAATGCCTATCGACGGGCTTTCTTTGAACTGAAATTATGCACCCCTTACGGGGTGCATTTTTATGTTATTTTGAAAGATAATATCCCAGACGAATAGGGAGCAATCGAATAAAGCGGATAGAAAACGTATACATCTCCGTCTTTTATATAAAAATTCTTCGGGTTGTAGTTTTTGGCTGCAAGAGTTTCTGCGTCGGGGAAAAATATTTCGGGGTTTTCTTTTATCTGCCGCCGAACTTCTGCAATATTTTTTTCAGGCGTACATTCCCTGCAAACTTCCGAAAGCCCTACCCTTTCACCCCTTTTCATATCCCAAGTATCGGCGGTTCTTTCGGTAAAACCGTGAGCCCCTCCCGTAAAAGTGTAAAGGTCGAAAGTGAGCGAAACATATTTTTCGGACGAAAATTCTTCTTCGAAAGTCGAACGATAAGAATTCAGCATAAACGGAAAGCCCTCTTTTTTCAGAGCTTTATATTCCCTCACCGTTTCGAAATAGACGGTTTCTCTCGCATGTCTGTTTTCGCGGCGTGCTTTTTTAAGATAATAACTATTGAATTTCTCTTCCGAATATCTTGAAAAAGGTCCCGATATCTGCGGATATTCGATATAGACTTCAAGCACCGGTTTTTTATCGTAATAAAGCAGGTCGGAAACCGTTTCTTTTGCGGTAAACATAAAAAATCACCTCTGCAATATAATACGCAGAGGCGATAAAATATTCTATTGTTTTTTCTTCGAAAAGGAAAATTTGTTTTCTTCTCCCTTGAAGATTCGGACGATATTTTTGCGGTGTCTGTAAATTACGATAAGTGAAACCGCCAAGGTCATCGCAAAAAGAATATACCAATAATCGTATGTATGGTAAACGACAGCAACCGATATGGGAATTGCTATTGCCGCCGTAAGAGAGCCTGCCGAAACCATTCTTGTCGTAAGAAACACAATGAGGAAAATCGCAAGCACGAAAAGGAAAATACGCCAATCGGCAATACATATGGCACCTGCGGCGACAGTAACGCCCTTTCCGCCGCCCGAAAAGCCGTGAAAAAGCGGGAAAATGTTTCCTATAAGGCAGCCGAAGACTGCGGCATAACCCGATATCATTTCTCCCATAACGCCGATAGAAAACGGATCGCATGGAAAGACATAGCGACAGAAAAGCCCGACGGCAAAACATTTTACGATTTCAAGGACGATTACGGGAATTCCGTATTTTGCTCCCATAGTCCTTGCTACGTTCGTTCCGCCTGCGTTTCCGCTTCCGCGTGTATGAATATCGAATTTACCTATATATTTCGTAACGAGTATCGACAGATTTACGCTGCCGATTATATATCCGAAAAGAACCGTAAAAAGAAAGGATAGTATCTTCATCAAACATCCCTCTGATCTTTTTTGTTTTTCTCCCTTGCTATCATTCTTATCGGAGTTCCGATAAGTCCGAAAGTCTCCCTTATCTGATTTTCAAGATAACGCTGGTATGAAAAATGGAAAAGCTCTATACTGTTGACAAACACGACAAAGGTCGGCGGTTTTGCCGAAACCTGCGTCATATACATAACTTTCAGTCTCTTGCCCTTATCGGTAGGAGGCTGAACTTTTATAACAGCGTCGGCAAGAACGTCGTTGAGAACGCCCGTTGAAATTCTGCGGGAATGTTCTGCGGCGACCGAAACTATCATAGGATAAAGTTTATCGACGCGTTGACCCGTTTTTGCCGAGATAAAGACAACGGGAGCATAGGACATATATTTGAGAGATTCTCTTATCTTCTCTTCGGTCTTCTGCATTGTGTGTCCGTCTTTATCGACAAGATCCCATTTATTTACGACAATGATTGCAGCCTTGCCCTGTTCGTGGGAATAGCCCGCTATTTTCGTATCCTGCTCGGTGACGCCGAGAGTCGCGTCTATCATTATCAGAACGACATCCGCACGGTCAACCGACATATACGACCGCAGAACGCTGTATCTTTCGATATTGTCGTAAACCTTGTTTTTCTTGCGGATACCCGCGGTATCGATAAACAGAAACTTACCGAAACCGTTTTCTTTTATTGCGTCAACCGAATCCCTTGTCGTTCCGGGAATATCCGAAACAAGAAGTCTGTTTTCGCCGAGAATATTGTTTACAAGGGACGATTTTCCTGCATTCGGACGGCCGACAACAGCGACTTTTATGCAGTCGTCATTTTCTTCTTCGTCGCTTATTCCCTCGAAATTTTCATAGATTGCGTCGAGAAGTTCGCCTATTCCGAGACCGTGAACCGAAGAAACGGGATACGGGTCGCCGACACCGAGATTATAGAATTCATAGACCTCGGGCGGAGTGTCTCCCGGCATATCGACCTTATTTACGCAAAGAACAATCTTTTTATTTGCTTTGAGAAGCATCTGGGCGACTTCATGGTCGGCGTCGGTCATACCTGTCTGAACATCGACAACCAAGACTACGACATCGGCTTTATCAATGGCGATCTGTGCCTGCCTTCTCATCTGTTCGAGAATTACGTCGTCGGTTCGGGGTTCAATACCTCCGGTATCGACAAGCGTAAACTTTCTGCCTCGCCATTCGCTCGTGTAGTAGATTCTGTCACGGGTAACACCGGGTGTATCTTCAACTATCGAAAGGCGTTTTCCTATTATTTTATTGAAAAGCGTGGACTTCCCGACATTCGGGCGTCCGACGACCGCTACCATCGGCGTCATAATCTTCACCTCGCCTTATTTTCCGCAGCGGAAATCAAATCGTAAAGAAAGCCGTCGCCCGAACAGGAAAGGGTGTCTATTTTCACACCGAGTTCCCTTTGAATGTCGGAAACGGTTATATCGTCAAGGAACACTTCTCCGTCCCGAAGCATAGTGTCGGGGACAAGGAGGGCATCGCCTATCTTTTCTTCTTTCAGCTGCTTTATTATATCCTGACCGGTTACAAGTCCCGCAACGGTGATTTTTTCACCGAAAAACTCGTTCCGTATCGCTTTTACTTTTACTTTTATATTCGGGAATTTACTCTTTAATTTTTCGCACGCGTCTTTTATCACGCCCTCGATAAGAACGCCCGTCACTGCGGTAAATTCGCCGCAAAGAGACTTATCGGGTTCGCAGTCGGCAAGAGCCTCGTCAAAATCGTGGATAAACGACGCCGTCATTCCGACTCCGTTTTCTATCTGTTCGAAATCGCCGTAATACGAATAATCGGGGAAAGGAATTTCCGCTTTGAGATAAAATTCGTCGGCAGGATAGAAAATCCGAACTCCGAATTCTTTTTCACATTCATCCCCGATCTTATTTATCTGCTCGATAACCTTTTTCGCGTCTTCCTTTTCGAAAGGTTCAAGCGGAAAAAGTCCGTCTCTGAATTTCGTAAGACCTACGGGAACGACCGAAACGCTCGAAACCGACGGATAATAGTTTTTCAGATCGGAAAGCGACCTGTCAAGTTCTTTGCCGTCGTTTATTCCCTTGCAGAGAACTATCTGGCAACGCATATTAAGCCCTGCGGCAAATATCTTTTGCAGATTTTCGTTAATCTTTGCAGCTCTCGGATTTGCCATCATTTTAACCCGAAGCTCGGGGTTTGTGGTGTGAACAGAGAGGTTAAGGGGCGAAATGCGAAGTCTTATAATACGGTCGATATCGTCGTCCGAAAGGTTCGTCATCGTGATATAGTTGCCGTAAATGAGAGAAAGACGGAAGTCGTCGTCTTTATAATAAAGGGTTTCTCTCATATTTTTCGGCATCTGGTCGATAAAGCAGAAAATACATTTATTGTGGCACGCTTTCTGAGCGTCCATAAGGTCGTTTTCGAATTCAAGGAAGAATTCGCCCTCTTCGACTTTTTCGGTAAAGCTGTGTTCTTTGCCGTTATGCAAAACGGTAAGAGTTGCCGTTTTTGCAATAGGGTCGCCGTTTTCGTCTTTGAGTTCCGACTCGAAAAACATATAATCAAGGAAATCCTTAACGGGTTTACCGTTGATTTTTATAAGCTCGTCTCCCCGTTTTATTTTTCGGTAAAACGGCGAATAAGAGTGAATCTGCTTTATTACAGCCATAAAAATATCCGTCCGAAATTAAATTTGAGCAAAAAAATAATGAACGACAAGTTTTGTTGCTACTCGGCTCGTCCTTCATTATCTTCAAATATTACGCGTCTTTGTTAAGTTTCAAAACCTGCTTTCCGCCGTAGTAGCCGCAATGCTGACATACGCGATGAGCCAAGCAATATTCGCCGCAGTTGGAACATTTAACCATTCCCGGCATATCAAGCTTCCAGACGCTGGAACGTCTCTTATGCTTTCTCTGTTTTGAAGTTCTTCTCTTCGGAGCTATCATTCTCCAAACACCTCCCGTTTCAAACAATCACATTGTTTTATATTCAAATTTGTTCCGCAAATATGACACAGCCCTTTGCAATCCTCTTTACACAGAATTTGTGTCGGGATTTCAAGGGAAAGAGCCTCGTATGCGGTTTTTCCGAAGTCGATTTTTCCGTTCTCGATAAAGAGCGAATCGTCTTTGGAGTGCATATCTTCCGTTACCGATGTTTTGATTTTTGCCGTAAGTGGCAAAACAACATCTTCAAGGCATCTGTCGCAAAGCGATTTATAGCTGCCGGTAATCTTAAGATCCGCAAGAACTGCTCCTGCAATATTCCGAAGAGTTCCGGTCACTTCGACATCGGAAAAGTTCTCGTCTTCGGAAGAAATATCCGGACGGCAATTGACTTCAAAAGTCTCGTCAATACTTTTCTGAATATCAACGATATCCCAATATCGGTTATCGGATTTTATCAAAGCAACCTGCCCTTTCGTGAAAACAATGCTATAACAGTATAATTATACCATTGAAGCCCTGTATTGTCAAGTATTTTATGAAAAATTCACAGTTTTTTGAGATATTCCGAAAGATTAAAGGTTCGGGATATCAAGTGCAATGCTCTTGGACATTGCTTTTATTTCGTCCGCGGTAACTTCTCTGCCGAGCTTCTTGGAAAGGTAGATACCCTCCTGAACAAGCTGAGTGTTGAGAGCGATTTTTGCGGATTCGATAAGTTCGACTTTTCCGAGAAGAGCCGCAACCCAATGTTTCGCGGAAGAATCGTGGAAAGAATTTGTATCGGCATAAACGGTATGATCGAAGAATTCCATGCTTCCGAGATCGGCATCGGTATTTACTTCAAGGTCGTTCTGAATCGTATGATATTTGAACGGGGACAAGGTTACGCCGCCTTTGGAACCTGCAATCATGGAGCTCATGAAAGGTCCTGCGTTGATAGCCCAAGCTTCGATTATATCAAGGGTAAGACCGCCTTTATAGGTTGCAAAGCCTACGCCGAGTTCTTCGACATTGAAGTCGCTTATCTTTCTGCGTTCTTCGTTCATATCAAGTTCCTGATATGTGGTCCCGGTTACTCTTTCGAGTTCGGGAAGACCTGTAAGATAAAGAAGCTGAGCGATATGGTAAACGCCCATATCAAAAAGAGCTCCGCCGCCCGCAGTCTTGGTGTTGTCGAACTCTTTCGAGCCATAACCGTCGACATAGGGTCTGCCGCGTCTTCTGAAACCGTAGGAACGCATATGATAGATATGACCGAGGTCTCCGTTATCGATATAACGCTTTGCGGCTTTTGTTTCGTTGGAATAAAGAGACCACATCTGAACGTGAAGTTTTTTGCCGGTTCTCTTCATGGTTTCGTACATAGCGAGTGCGTCGGCATAAGAACCTGCCATCGGCTTTTCGCTGTATACGTCTTTGCCTGCTTCCATTGCGGCAATGGCAACGGGAGCGTGCATATTGTTGTGAAGGCAGACGTCAACGGTGTTGATATCGGCTTCTTTGAGCATTTTTCCTATATGGGTATATCTGTTTTCCTTGGGAATTCCGAATTTATCACCGAGTTCGTTGAGTTTTTTCTCGTCGATATCGCAGATCGCTTTTACTTCGATGTCGTCGGGATTTTCCTTATGAAAATCGCAATATTCTTCGAGTCTGCCGCTTCCGATGATACCGAGACCGACAATACCTGTTCTTATTTTGGACATCTTGCCGCCTCCTATCAATAAATCGGGGTTGCGGGACCGAGAAGTCCCTGTTCTTCGTAGTAAACGGTGGAAATATAGTCGGGAGTTGCGGGATGGTCGATTCCCTCGGTTTTGAGTTCTTCGATCATACTGCGGACAGCACCGAGCTGCCATTCAACTCTCTGCATTTCATGTTCGAGGGTGTGATGTTCGATACTGTAACATCCCTGATATCCGCTTGCAGCCATACGTCTGATGATATCTTTTGCGTAAGGAACGCTTCCTGCGTGGATATGGCAGTGCATTGCGTGATTGATGCACCATTCGGTTCCCTCGTCGGGCTGATCGTAGAAGTTTCCGAGGTGGAAAAGATGTCCGTAAGCCGGACTGTCAACAGCGTCGTATACCTTTTTGAGGTATTCGGGAACTCTGTCCCATCCCCAGTGGTTTTCGGGTCCTATCTTAATTCCGAGTTCGTTGCATCTGTCGGCATATTCTTTGTAGTTGCCTACTATGTATTCGAAAGCTTCTTCGGGCATTGTGTGTCCGTCTTTGCCGCCGAAGTCGACTCTTATGGTTTTTGCTCCGATTATTTCCGCAGCTCTGATATATTCGAATACCTGCTTTTTATGAGCTTCTCTTTCTTCGGGGTCGTCCATCCAGACATGAGGACCGTCGACGCAGAGGTTTGCAACCGAAAGATTTCTTTCGTCAAGGCTTGCTCTTACCTTTTTGAGGTAATCCTCTTCGAGAGTCGGAAAATAAAGATTGTAGATATCCGCATTATCGACATAATAACGGAATTTGAGAAGATCAAGATAACCGAAAGTATCAAGTCTGCCGGAACTCTGAAGTCCGTAGAAAGAATACGCGGCTATTGAAATGGGAAAGTTCATATATGTA
>CAKSPP010000059.1 GCA_934481505.1 uncultured Eubacteriales bacterium | reverse complement strand
GGCAAAGGCTGTCGCCGTCCCCTCCGTCTGTTTCGAAAACTGCCCGATGGCAATCCTCGAAGGTCAGCAGCTTGCGGTTCCGTCGGTAACAATGAACATGGGCGGCATGGCGGAGCTTGTCGAAGACGGAAAAACCGGAGTCCTTTCAAAAGCCGTTACGGCGGAAAGCTTTGCGGCGGCGATAAAAGATATCCTTTCCGACGAAAAGCGTCTTGAAAAAATGAAAGAAAACTGCCTTGAAAACGCAAAGACTTTTCTCGATATCGACAGCTACTGCAAAAAGCTTCTCGAAATCTATTCGGAGGTCATAAATAATGGCTGATGTAAGCATCATAGTCCCCGTATACAAAGTTGAAAAATATCTCGACAGATGCGTTGAATCTCTTATAAACCAGACGCTTAAAAATATCGAAATAATCCTTGTCGACGACGGTTCGCCCGACAACTGCCCCGCCCTTTGCGACAAATGGGCAGAAAAAGACGGCAGAATTAAAGTTATTCATAAAGAAAACGCAGGACTCGGCTTTGCGAGAAATTCGGGAATGGAAATTGCCGAGGGCAGGTTTATCGGGTTTGTCGATTCGGACGACTATGTTAAAAACGATATGTTCGAACGGCTTTTCCTTGCCGCAACAAAAGAAAACGCGGAAATCGCAATGTGCGGCTTTCGCTGTATCGGCGGAATAATGACCGAAAAAGAAGACGATGTTCAGGATATAAACTGCTTTGACGAATACACCGTTTTTTCGGGAGAAGACGGCATTGACAGACTAATGCTCGACATCTGCGGAGCCCGTCCCGAAGAAAGTCAGGACAGCAAATACGGGTTCAGCAGCGTTAAAAATATCTATTCGGCAGAAGTAATAAAACAGAACAATATCAAATTCTTATCCGAAAGAGAAGTCGCAAGCGAAGACGTTTTCTTCTTGCTTGATTTTCTCGAAAAAACGAACTGTGCCGTCGGAATTCCGGGTGCTTACTATTTTTATTGCAGAAACGGCGAATCTTTGTCGAAAAGCTACCGCGGCGACCGCTTTGAAAAATGCGGATTTATCGTCGACGGAATAAACGCTCATCTTGCAAAAAGAATGCCCGAAGAAAAATATAAAATCTATACCGACAGGCTCTATCAGGCGTATGCGAGAGCGGTCTGCATGCAGGAAATACAGTTTGCAAAGCAGAACGGGCTTACGAATAAAGAACTCAACGCACGCTTAAAAAAGGTCTGCAAGTCCGAAAGGTTACAGACTATACTTAAAAATTATCCGTGGCCAAAGCTGCCCGTCACGCAGGCGGCGTTTGCCATGACAATGAGATTTTCCCTTATCGGGCTTCAAAAATTGCTTGTTCGCTTAAAAAACGGAGGTTAAAATGCTTTTTTCGGTAATCGTGCCTGTCTACGGCGTTGAAAAATATATTTCCGAATGTCTCGACAGTATTTTAAGCCAGAGTTTTTCGGATTTTGAGCTTATCGCGGTCGACGACGGTTCGCCCGATAATTGCCCGAAAATCTGCGACGAATACGCAAAAAAAGACGGCAGAGTAAAAGTGATACACAAGCCTAACGGCGGACTTGTCTCGGCAAGAAAAGCAGGAATTTCCGCAGCTTCGGGCGACTATATAATAAACGTCGACGGCGACGACAGAATAAAGCCCGGATATTTCGAAAAAGCAAAAGAGATTATAGAAAAACATAACCCCGATATTATTTCCTTGTCAATCGGCTTTTTTGACCAAAACAAAGAAACCGTCGATAAGGAATTCCTCTCCGAGGGGCTTTACCGAGGCGAAAAATTAAAGGAAATAACCGATAATATGCTCCTTACGCCCGATATGCGGCACCTGCACTATTTTCTCTGGGCAAAGGTTTTCAAAAGAGAAATTATCGAGGATATCCAGCTCTCGGCTGACGAAAGAATAAGTATGGGCGAAGACGTCAACTGCGTTATTCCTGCATATTGCAACGCCGAAAGCGTTTATATTTCAGACGAAACGGTTTACGCCTGCCGCTGCCGAAACGACTCGATGTCGAGAAGCTACAAGCCGTCGCATTTTGACGATATTTCGCTCGGGGTCAAAGCCTTAAAAAAGGTTCAAAACGCCCCCGACGGATATGAAAAAGCCGTCGACAGATACGCCGCGTTTATGTTTTTCGTAATCTTTGCGACTGCCGTATCTGACGGCGACAAAAGCGTCAGAGATTATGCGAAAAAAATATACGGCGATTTTGAAAAAGCCCTTGAAAACGCCGAATTTTCGGGGATTACAACAAAGAGCAAGACAGCTCTTTCGCTTCTTAAAAAGAAGAAATTCAATTTTGCTTATGCGTTCCTGCGTATCTGCGAAAAGCTGAAAGGAAGACGGTAATGGATATTTCGGTCGTAACGGCTGTTCATAACGGCGAAAAATATTTAAGAGAAACGCTCGACAGTATCCTTTCCCAGACTTTCGGTAATTTCGAAGTTATAATTATCGACGATTTTTCAACCGACAAAACTCCCGAAATTTTAGCCGAATACGCAAAAAAAGACGATAGAATAAAGGTTTTTGCAAACGAAGAAAACTTAAAGCTTGCCCGTTCGTTAAATAAAGGGATATCTCTTGCCGGCGGAAAATATATTGTCCGAATGGATGCCGACGACATCTGTCTTCCCGACCGTTTCGAAAAGCAGTTTAAGTATATGGAGACACACCCCGAAACCGATGTTTCTTTCTGCAAATATTTTCTTTTGCAAAAGGGCGAAATTTCTCCCTGCATTGTCGGACGGAAATATGACGAAAAAAGCGTAAAGGCAATGTTCCTTTTCTTCTGCCCCGTGCTGCACCCCGGAGTTATCGCAAAAGCGGAAGTTTTCAAAAAATATGAATACGACCCGCTTCATACCTGTTCCGAAGACCTCGATATGTGGACAAGAATGATTTGCGACGGAGTTCGTTTTTCCTGCGAACCCGATTATCTTATGCTCTACCGCAGACACGCGTCGCAGATAACCGCAAAACCAACCGAGAAAAACGCCGAAGAAGTTATGGAATGTATGCAATTTTTCTATAAAAATACGCTTGGCGAAATGAGCGGCGAAAACGCCGACTTCTATATAGACGGGATATATCTCCAAAACGCGTTCGATAAAGAAAAACTTCTCAAATTTTATAAATATATTATCGGCGAAAACAAAAAAACAAAGCAGTTTTCGAAAAAAGCGATAATAAACGGTATGTCGGAAATCCTCGCGGAATACAGAAGAAAACAGCCGCTTTCCGCAGGCGATAAACTTTCGTTTTTCAAATTCGGCGGATTCGGACTTGTAAACAACATAATTTCAAAAAAATCACAGAGCAAACGGGACATCGAAAACGCCCGCAAAGAGGCGGAAAACGCAGGATTTATCCTAAAAGAAGAAAGATACGGAATTCCTATATATACACAGGGTGATACGAATGAATGAAAGCAATATTTTAACAATAATCATACTGCTCGCTGTTTTTCTCGTTCTTGTTGCGTTCGGGCTTATCTTCATAAGCCGTGCTTTCAAGAATTTCAGCGGACATAAAAAGGTCGGTTTCGAGCCGCTTTTATACGTCCAGAAAAAATATGAGAAAATCCGAAAAGTAACACGTGTTCCCTGCGGAATCGCCTATGTTATCGCCTCCGATAACGAAAAACCGCAAAACGGCGGCAAAAAAGAGCAGGCATACGCCCACTTCGGAGACACGCTGCTCGCCTCTTTTGACGAAGAAGACGACCTCGTTTCGAAAATCAACTCAAAAGAATATATTATCCTCACAAGACGGAGCGAAGCAAAACTCAACGCCGCAATCGACCAGATAATTTATGATGTTCTTCTCTATTCGAAGACGAACGCCGTCCCCAATCTCACCGTAAATTTCGGAGCATATCTCATTCCTGCGGGAACAATCGATTTCGAAGAAACGGTTTCGAGAGCGAAACTCGCCGCCTCCGAAGCAAAAAGCAGCGATCGGAAATATGTCGCGTGGGATTACAACCTGCAAAGCGGTCACGACAACCGAATTCTCATTGAAGAAAATCTGAAAAACGGCATTGAAAACAACAATTTCTTCCTTGAATTCCAGCCGATAATCGATATCGCAACGGGAAATATCGTCGGCGGAGAAGTTCTGACAAGGCTCAACAGCGAATCTAAAATAATTCTTCCCGACGAATTCATTTCGGTAGTCAAAGACAAAAAAATGGACTCCGAATTCGACTGCCACGTTTTCGAAAAGACCTGTCAATGGATTTCGTCGCATAAAGACGCCTGCAAGCACCTCAGCCACATTTCGGTAAACTTTTCGAGAAACACCCTCGCTCAACAAGGAATTTCGGAAAAAATACTCGGAATTGCCGATAAACACGGCATCGACAGATCCTTTATCGCAGTCGAAGTTTTGGAAGACAGAAAAGAAACGCCTTACGATTCGGCAATAATAAGAGAAAACCTCGAAACGCTGAAAAAATACGGAGTTTCGGTCTCTCTCGACGATTTCGGCGACGGATATTCCTCTTTCGACGATCTTAAAAATTATCCCGTCGATGTTATAAAAATGAGCAAAGCGGTGACCGATAACATAGAAACGCAGCTCGGACTCCGAATTTTCAAAAGTATCGTAAGCGTTGCCGACAGCATGAATGTCAGCATAATCTGCGAGGGAGCGGAAACTTTGCGGCAGATAAATATTCTCCGCGACAACGATATCAAATATGTTCAAGGGTACTTTTTCTACCGTCCGGTAAGTCCGGATCAGTTTGAAAAGGCGATTTTCAATAACAGAAACAAACAAGGAGATAAATAATATGAAGGTAAGTTTATTCGGATATAATCGCAAAGAAACGGACAACTATTTCAACTATCTTAACGAAAACAACGCTTCTCAGGCGGAGCAGATAGAAAAACTCAAAGCAAAACTTGCGGAGGCGGAAAAGACAGTCAACGAATATAAGCAGATCGACGAAATCACAAAGCAGGAAACGGAAGCTCTTCAAAAACAGGTCGAAGAACTGAAACTTGACCGCGACGAAAGCCAAAAGCAGATAGAAGACCTTTCAAAGAACCTTGACGACAGACAGCAGCAGATAGACGACCTCGAAAAGAAGCTTGAAGAAAAGCCTGCGTCGCTTCCAGATAACGACCGCCTCGGCTTTATTTTCGCCGTTGCTTACCGCGATATGGAAAACAAAAACAAGGCGGTAAGTGCAAGAATAAGGGAATACGCCGACCTGATGTTCAACAGAATGACGAGCTACCGCAACGAAGTCGCGTCCATAGTTGAAGCGGTAACCGAAATGCAGAACAAGCAGAAAGAAGAGCTTGCAAGGCTCTGCGAAGAAGCGTCCGCAAAGCTCGATATGCTCACCGATGTTTCGGCAAGCACTCTTGAAGATATGAAAAAAATCGAGGAAAGCCGCGGAAATATCTGCGGAGAAATCGACAATATGATCTGCGAAACGATAAACACCGACAGCTATACTCTTATTCAGTCGCCCGCCGCGGAAGACGACGAAAAAACCGAAGAATAATTTAAGGAGGCTGAAAACCGGCCTCCTTTTTTTAACTTTTTGTAAAACCTATTGACTAAGTAGGAAAAGAGTGTATAATATAGATGTAGATAAATCCTACCAAATTGATATGTTTAATGAGGTGATTTTATGATATACGCCGACAACGCCGCAACCACCAAGATGAGCGAAAGGGCGAAAAAAGTAATGCTCGAGACGGCGGACAGCTTCTGGGAAAATCCGTCAAGTCTTCACACCCCCGGTCAGAAAGCTGCCGAACGGCTTTATAAAGTAAGAGAAGATATCGCAAAAATCATAGGAGCCGACCCCGGAGAGATATATCTCACTTCCGGCGGAAGCGAAGCCGACAACCAGGCTCTCCGCACCGCCGCCAAAATCGGCAGACGCAAGAAAAAAATGCACATTATCTCAACAGCAATCGAGCACCACGCAATTCTGCATACCCTCGACGCATTGAAAAAAGAGGGTTTTGAAATAACGCTTGTTCCGGTTGACGAATTCGGAAGAGTTTCTCCCGAAGACATAAAAAACGCGATAAAAGACGACACCGTAATGGTATCGGTGATGTTCGCCAATAACGAGATAGGCACGATTGAGCCTATCGAAGAAATAGCCGATGTCTGCAAAGAAAAAGGCGTGCTTTTCCACACCGACGCTGTTCAGGCGGCAGGACACCTGAAAATCGATGTCAAGGAAATGCAGATAGATATGCTTTCGGTTTCGGCTCATAAATTCCACGGTCCGAAAGGTGTAGGTTTCTTATACGCAAGAAAAGGCATTGACCTTGCAAACGTCATTTACGGAGGAGCACAGGAAAAAGGCAAGCGCGGAGGCACCGAAAATCTTCCCGCTGCGGCAGGAATGGCGGAAGCCCTTGCCGAAAGCTACGAAAACCTTGAAGAAAAAACAGCAAAAACAAAGGCTGTCAGAGACAGAATAATAAAGGGACTTTCCGAAATTCCCCATTCAGCTCTTAACGGCGACCCCGAAAACCGTCTTTGCGGAAACATAAATTTCTGCTTTGAGGGTATCGAGGGCGAAAGTCTATTGCTGCTTCTTGACGCAAAAGGCATTGCGGCGTCATCGGGTTCTGCCTGCACTTCAGGTTCTCTTGACCCAAGCCATGTTCTTCTTGCAATCGGCAGACCGCACGAAGTCGCCCACGGCTCTCTCCGTCTTTCGATAACCGAAGAAACGACCGAAGAAGACGCGGATTACATCATAAACGCGACAAAAGAAGTAGTTTCGTATCTCAGAGATATTTCACCTGTCTATAAGGAACTTGAGAGAGGAGAGAAAACATATGTTATACAGTGAAAAAGTAATGGATCATTTTCTTCATCCGAGAAATGTCGGAGAAATTGAAAACGCAGACGGCGTAGGCGAAGTCGGCAACGCAAAATGCGGAGATATAATGAAAGTATACCTCAAAATCGACAACGGAATAATCACCGACGTAAAATTCAATACCTTCGGCTGCGGTTCCGCAATCGCGACAAGCTCTATGGCAACCGAAATGATAAAAGGCAAAAAAGTCGAAGAGGCTCTCACCCTTTCGAACAAAGCCGTCGTCGAAGCTCTCGACGGACTGCCGACCCACAAAATCCACTGCTCGGTTCTTGCCGAAGAAGCAGTCAAGGCGGCAATCGAAGACTACTATAAAAAGAACGGTATCCCGACCGAAAATCTTTAATAAAAATTCCCCCAGACAGACACCTGCCGGGGGATATTTTTGTTTAATTGACACATTTCTATGCTATAATTTCCGCGGAGGAAGAAAATTATGACGGAAAGAAAAAAGGCAACATTAAAAATGATTTTTGCAATGAGCGTTTTCGGAACGCTCGGCGTATTTGTAAGATATATTCCCCTGCCCTCAGGTTCTCTCGCGTTTTTGAGAGGAGTTATCGGGGTCGTGTTTCTGCTTATCGTAAAAGCGATAAAACGCTCGCCCGTTGATTTCGGAGCGATAAAGAAAAATCTTCTGCCGCTCTGCCTTTCGGGGGCGTTCATAGGCATAAACTGGATACTTCTGTTTCAGGCGTACAAACTTACGACCGTTTCAACGGTATTACCTTTTTCCCACAAGAGCCGCCTTACCTCTTGACCATCCCGATATATTGGGAAATTAAACTCTAT
>CAKSPP010000058.1 GCA_934481505.1 uncultured Eubacteriales bacterium | reverse complement strand
ATGCGGCACTGCCGAAAATGATCATGCTGACATATAAGGTGCCGGACTCTATTACAAATATTGCCACAAGCGAGGGCTATGACGAATTTGATATTAACGAGTTTTTCCGTGCCGAATACGAAGAAAAGGGCAAGCCGGAAACCGCAAGATTTGTATATGAGGATTATGTGCAAAACTGGCTTAAAATGATACAGGGCAACTATATGCCCGTGGACGGCTTAAAGCTCGGTGCGGAGCGACCGCCTATGCCGTTTTCGGACACAACATTGCTTAATGTACTCTCTCACACGCTTTGGTTTTTGCCGAATGTGGCAAGCTGTTATGCAATGTATAATTTGCTGCGGCAAAAGCAAAACAATTTCTTTGATGATTATAAGGTTATAGTGTGCGCGGGAACAAAGGCGGGTATAGGCATAGACGCATTAGCGCCGGTGCTTAACGCTATGGGCGACCCGCTTAAAACAAAGACTATAACGCTATCCTGCGGCAAACTTACAACCGGCGTTACGGTAAGACCGTGGGCGGGCGTGTTTATGCTGCGCAACTTAAAGTCGCCCGAAACATATTTTCAAACGGCGTTCCGTGTGCAGTCGCCTTGGGAAATTAAAGACGAGCACGGCAACCGTGAGGTTGTAAAGCAGGAGTGCTATGTATTTGACTTTGCTTTAGAGCGTGCGCTGCACCAAATTTCAGACTATTCCTGCCGATTAAAGGTGGATGATACAAGCCCGGAGCAAAAGGTTTCGGAATTTATAAGCTTTCTGCCGGTACTTGCGTTTGACGGGTCATCTATGAACAGAATAGACGCACAGGATATACTGGATATTACATATGCCGGAACATCCGCCACATTGCTTGCAAAGCGCTGGCAAACCGCGTTGCTTGTGCATGTAGATAATGATACTCTTAAGAAATTGCAAAGCAATCAAGATGCGTTGGATGCGCTTATGAACATTGAGGGCTTCCGTTCGCTTAATTCCGAAATACAGACGATTATAAACCGTTCCGAAAAGGTTAAAAAGCTCAAAAAAGAAAAGGGCGATGCCCTTACAAAGCAAGAGAAAAAGGAACTTTCAGAAGACGAAAAGAAAGCAAAATCACTGCGAAAACAGGTACAGGAAAATCTGCTCAAACTCGCCGCCCGTATTCCGGCGTTTATGTATTTAACGGACTACCGTGAGCAGACAATAAAGGATGTTATAACGCAGATTGAACCGGAGCTTTTTAAGAAAGTAACGGGACTTTCGGTTAAGGATTTTGATATTCTCTGTTCCATAGGATTGTTTGATCCCGAAAAGATGAATCAGGGAATTTTCGGTTTCCGCAAATATGAAAACTCCAGCCTTTCCTACACAGGGATTGACAAGCATGAGGGCGAGGCAGTCGGCGGTTGGGATACGGTACTCCGCCGTGAAGAATACGAGGCGCTTTATTCAAAGCAGCAGGCAACCATTGCCGACTTTACCGAGGCAATTAGCTCTGCCGATACAGACATAAAAGTAACTGAAATCAAGGCAAAAACAGACGACCGTAGCGTAGCAACGATTCATAAGCCTTCAGCCGTTTCGCAACCTGTTCCCGAAAAGGATTGGAATAAAATTCTTGCTTCGATAGATGTCGGAATTGAAGTTAAACACAAGACTTTCGGCAATGGTACGGTTATTTGGATGGACAAGGCCAAAAAGTATATTCGTGTTAGATTTCCCGCAGGTGAAAAGCAATTCATTTTTCCCGATGCTTTTATAGGCGGTTTTTTGAGTGTTGAGTAAGAAAGTGAATAAAACCGGCAGTTGATATCAATATCAACTGCCGGTTTTGCCATTTGGTTTTTTTTCATATATGCAAACTCTAAAACAGTATAAAATACAAAATGAGTAATCAGACCAGAAAGTCGTGAGACGGTTTACAGCACACACTTGCGTGTAAACAAATATAATGTTGGTGTGTTAATGACTGTTACTTGCCCGTTTTCGTGTTATATTTAAAAGAGTTTATATTCTGTCAAAGACCGATGCCAATTTATCGTGCATATTTTGGTTTTGGCTGTTGAACAGATTAAGTTCAACATCGCTTATATCAAAATCAAACCCAAATTCGGTACCTTTTCTAAGTTTTACGCCTTCGCCCTTTTTTTGAGGAGCTATATATACTCTTTTACAAGGTACAATAAAATCTTTAGGATTATTCGTAAGACACGCAATTATAAAGATGTTATTTTCAGGAATGCTTTCTCTGTGGTTCTTTAACAGCGTTGCCACTTCGGTATTATGTCCGTAAATAATACATATGTCACTTTCGACCGACAGAGGAATCGATTCAAGTACGATAAAAGAATCTATAGTCCCTTTTTCGATAAACCAAAGATGGAAGGTTTGTTCGAGATATTCTCTTCTTGCAATAGTTTCCGCCTTGTTGCTACATCGCAAAAAATATCTCATAAACCAAGCGTCCTTCTTGTGTAAGTATTGTATGATGAGGAAGAGAAAGTGGTAATATCAACATCACCGTTTTGGGTGTTTTTTATATTTCTTCCCCGAGTGTTCAAATCATCAGAACCACCGTTGCTATTTCCTGTATTATCGGAAACGACATATATCATATCGTTGTTTTGGCTTATTCGTTCAAAAAGTTTCTCTGCAAGAGATGGTTTACCGTGGTGAGGTAATTGTATATGCGAATATTCGTTTAAATCTTCGCTATCAGGTATGGCTTCAGGTGCGCAATCGCCAGTCAACAAAAGCTTAGCTGAACCAATAGTTAAACTGATTTGCACGCTTGCTGCATTTGTAATTGTTTCGCCGTCAATTGTGTCTCCCTCACGTCCATCTAAGCCCTTCGCAGCTGCTTGAAGCATATACTCTAAATTTGGGCCTATTCGCTTTGTTTGGCTCGGAAGTTCAGCTTTATCAGCGTAAACATCGCGTAATGCCACAGTTCCGGACAGCGTTGCAATATTGTCGTAGAGTTCTTTGATTGCATCCCCGATGGAGGAAGGGTTTCTTCTACCATCATCGATTATATCAAGAAGCTCCTCTTTATACTTCAACAGTAGTATGGTAAACAACTTGCTCACTCGTCCTTCGTCAATGAGGTATGGAATGCCTTTGAAATGGTCATCATCGTTGTGGGAGAGGATAACAGTTGCCTTGTCAATGCAGTGCTCATCCAAAATTTTTATCGCTTTTTTTGCGTGTTCCTCGGAACCACAGTCGAAGATGATAGCGGTTTGTCCGTCGATACCGATGATGCAATCACCGTAATTTTTGGACGTGTCTTCATATCTTTTCGAACTCAATATTTTTATCATAGAAGTCCCCCTTTGGGTTTAATAGTATTAGTACTCGGTTCGACTAAGTGCCAATCCAGTGATTATTATATCCGAATGACGAGGTGTTGTCAATAGAAAAGGCATAGATTTTGTGATTTTTTCACATTATCTGTCGAAATACGAAAGAAAACCTCGGTTTTACGGTTGACAAAAGAGAAAAAATGCGTATAATATAATTATTCGAACAATGGGGAGATGTTTTTATGTTAGTAAATTTTAAAGTTTCAAATTTTGCTTCTTTTAATGAACTTCAAGAACTTTCTATGTCGGCAGGCAAGGTTCGTGCTCATTCCGAACGTCTGTACACTGATAATAAAAATAAGATTTTAAAATTTATGGCGATATATGGCGCCAATGCATCGGGAAAGTCAAATTTAGTTGGGGCCTTTGAATTTGCAAAATCAATTATTCTTGATGGTTTTCCAAACGAATCATCAAGTTTGTTTTGTAAACTAAAGGATGAGAATCAGGACAAGATTTCCCGATTTGAATTTACGATACTTATTAACGGAAAAAAATATAATTATGGTTTTGAAGTTGTTTTAGCAACGCAGTCCTTTAAAACGGAATGGTTATACGAATTAACCTATGGCACTAATAAAAAAGTAATTTTTGAACGCAATGTTTTTGAGGAAACATTTACAGTTAATACTTATTTTAAAGGCGGAACAATCAATGAAAGATTAAATATTTATGCTGAAGATATAAAGAATGATTCTTCGGTGCTTTTCCTTTCGATAATGAACAAGAACAAAGATCCATTATATGAATCCAACAAGGAAATTAGGCTTTATAAAAAAATTTTTAATTGGTTTAAATTCCGTTTGAGTGTTAATTTCTCAGACAGACCAGTTACAAATTATTCCTATCTTTTAAACGAAGATAGTATCGAAGAAATCAGCAAATTGCTTAATGACTTTGGAACAGGCGTTTCTAAATTCACACTTGCAGATGTATCAATAGAAAAAATCACCAATAATGTACCTAAAGAATTAATTAAAGAAATCACAGATAACTTGGCTGAACAACAAAAGTTTTTCGAACAAAAGAATATTGAACGAACCCCTGCCATTATGTTGCGTAGTGCAGAGGATGCCACGATGTTTATTATAAAACTGAATGAAATTGGCATATCAGCTCAAACTTTACAATTTAACCACGAAAATACTAACGCTGTTTTTTCATTAAGCGAAGAATCTGATGGTACAGTTAGACTTTTAGACTTGATTGAGATACTATTGTGTGACGATCAAGAAAAGGTTTATATTATTGATGAAATTAATAGGCGCTTTCATCCGTTATTAACTCAAAAGTTTGTTGAAGAATACTTGAGGTTGTCGACAGAACGAAATATCCAACTAATAGTAACTACACACGAATCAAAAATAATGGATTTAGATATTTTGAGAAAAGATGAAATTGGTTTTGTCGATAAAGATGTTATGGGCGAATCAACTTTCTTTACTATGGATACTTTTGGAGAGCGTTTTGACAAAAAAGTGTGCTTAGCATATTTCAAAGGAGAGTACGGCGCAATTCCGCGCTTTAAAGTTTGATATTAGGAGGTGACACCTTGAGCAATAATATAAAAGATTATCGAAATAAAGAACTGTTGTGGTATGTTATCGCCCAAATTTTTATTATTGTTATTTTTCAAAACCCCAACATTTTAAATTTTGATCTTAATGAGTGGCAAGAAATGTTGATTAAGATTATTACGTCCACAGTGTTTTCTTCTATTGTCGGTGTGCTGGCTTTTGTTTTTGACGCTATGTTTGGTGATGAATTAAAATATAAATTACTTTATTTCGGAATGAGGCGTCCTGGAGAGAAAATTTTTGAAAACATAAAAAATAAACACTCTGATTTTAGATACACCAAAGAAAAAGCCTTAGAAGAATACAAAGACATTTATGAAAACATGCCTGAATCAAAAGCTAAAAAATATGCATACGAAAATGATCAGTGGTATCAAATCTATGCCAAGCATCGAAATGTTCCTATGATATTTGTTTCTCATAGAGACTATCTTTTGTGTCGGGATATATATTTTGCAACAATTATAATTATCGTATTTTATGCTTTAATTGCGTTTCTCTTAAAAACTATACCTTTTTCAAAGCAATTACTTGCGTTAGAAGCAGTGTTCTTAATATGTTCTAACATTGCAGCTCGTCAAAGGGGAAAAAGATATGTGGCAAATGTCATTGCTTATGATTTACAAGAAAAACCAAAAAGCGTCTTTGCTATATGATTGAAAAACCATTTTCATAAAAACAAAATTATGAAAATTGAATATTTGAGCGAGAGTTTTTCTATCAAATATGTCAAGGTGGACCATGTCATTTACAAAGTCTCATTTGATATCAAAGCCCAAATGAGCAAGAATATTGCACTTGCGATTTTTTATGATTTTGTTGCCTACTGTTTTTCAAAGAAAATGTTATCGACAAATCAAATCATTATATATAGTTTGCGAAATTCGGTTTTTGATATTATTCATACTCCGTACCCATTCAATTTGGTTGTCGACCTTCAGCTGCTCGTTCACGCCCTCACGCTCTGCTATCTGTTTTATCAACTGTTCAAACATATCCTGTGCTTGCTGGTCAATATCAGAAAGATAGCTGTTTAGCTTGCCGCTGAGCTGTAAGTTAGAGAACAACATCCGTCTGTTTTCTTTCAAATACCGCAAGTGTCGCTGTCCCCAGATGCCGATGTGTACCGGCTCTTCCTCTGGCGGTTTCAGGCAAGGCAGATAATAATCGCCTTGAAGCTCATACCACAATCCGTTGCTTTCATCATAAATAATTTTTTCCATAATGCAAAATCCTCCTTTGCAAGTACATTGTACCGCAAAAGAGGATCAGTGAAAAATGTGCGTTTTTTGAAATATGATTGTACGTTCCGGTATGTTTATTAAATCCCTTATGAACACTCGTACCAAAATTTCGCCCGAAACAGATTTATTTCTGCTTCGGGCGTTTATAGTATTTCTGCCGCAGCTTCTGAAAAACATACCACACAAAAGAGAGTTATTATCGGCCACACAAGAAGATATTGACAAAGCAAAATTACTTATATATAATGTAAGAAAGCAAATCTAAATACTTTTTGCGTCAGTAAAAAGATGATCGGCAAATCCTTAGTCAAGCTGTTATAAGGATTACCCTTTGAGGTTTCAGCAATAGGTTGCCCTATGTGTCGTTCAGAGTATTTGCTTAATAAAAAAGGAGGTCAAATACGGATTATACTTCTTAACTACTTTAGAAAGAGGTATATTTAATGAACAAAACTATGGAGCTTAACAAAGAAACCGCAAATCGATTGTGGGTAAAGCAATTCGGCAAAAAGCAGAAGGCTGTTGACTTTGCCGGGCGAGAAATCGCAAAAGCTTCTTACAACGATAGAAACAGCAATTTCGGATGGAATGTCGACCACATTTTACCCGAATCAAGGGGCGGGAAAACCGCTGATCACAATTTAATCTGTTGCAACATAAAAACAAACGACGAAAAAGCAGATCGTTTTCCTGCTTTCAAAGCAAACGGCAGACAATTTGAAATCCGGCACAGAGAAAACCATTATGAAATAACAGAAAAATCCCGTAAAGTTGAAGATCGGAACGATGATGATTCCGTAAATTTTTACGATGTTTCGCAAGGCTTAAAATGCTGGAATAAATGCGACATAAACGAACATGAAGTTTTCGTTGCGTTTGCAAAAATCAGACTTGAAGTGCCTTACAACAAAGACTCTGTAATTAATAAATTCCGTGAATTTATCAAACAAATGTTTGATACAGATAATATTTATGAGTACAGAGGCTCGACTTCCGTTACTTTTACAATAGTGGATTATAATATCCCGACAAAAGGCGACAGCGAGGAATGGTTAAATCGTTGTATTCTGTTGAACACCTATCGCGATTATTTAATAAGCAAAGCAGACATCAACAACTTGCAGATTTTCTGTGGAATGTCCGGCTATACAAACGAAACAAAGATGCGTTCTTCCGTTTGCAACGATATTATTAACCTTAACAATATGTCCTTTATGTCATTTACTGAAAATCTTATGATTAACGAATTGATAAAAATCAATACAAGTGCAGAAAAAGAACTCATTGACACGCAGCCCGTTCGTCAATTCATTCAAATAAATACATCAAACAGCAAATGGTATCCTTATGATATCGTCTTTACAAGATTATCTGAAAATTTACAAAAACGAATAGACAATTAACAGTATAATCCTAAGACCTCTGAAAGAATGTCGGGCAACAGGCATTTCGATTTCTGATAATTTACACCGCTGCAAAAAATCCGCAGCGGTGTTTTTTATGTTACAGACTCGGATTTTGTGAAAGCGGGTTCATTAGGGTATCGGTCGA
>CAKSPP010000057.1 GCA_934481505.1 uncultured Eubacteriales bacterium | reverse complement strand
GCCCTGACCGTTTCCGCGACTATTTCTTTCGCGATGTTTTCAAGGTCAAGATTTTTAACAAGATTTACCGCCTCCGCGATTTTTTCTTCGGGGACGTTATAAATTTTAAGACAGCAATGAAGCAGCCTTGAAATTTTGTCTTCGACGGTAAAATAAAAATCGCTTTTTCGCTGCATATAGCCGCGGACAATCCCCGAAGTCGCGATATCGAGTTCGTAAAAGTCTTTTGACGCCGCGTCGGGCAGATATCCCGAGAATATTTTTTCGAGTTTTAAGGCAGTGCTGCGATAGATAAATTCCGATGTCGACGGAAGCGAATATGCCGTAACATATAAATCACGCAGAGCCTCGCTCGTTTCGGCGATACTCACTTGAAGCGAAGTTTCCGCCGCGTAAAGCATTACAGGGTCGTCGGTATCTATCAGCTTTTCGGCAAGCGAAAACTGACTTCCGAACATGATTTTAACAAGTTCCAGAAGCACCGCTTCTTTATCGGAATACGCACGGAAAAACGCACTTGTCGCCATTCCCGCGGCTTTTGATATTTCCGCTATTGTTGTGTTCTGATATCCTTTTTCGAGAAAAGATATCACGGCGGCATGAAGCATTTTCTTTCTTGTCTGAATGCCGCTCGGCTGAATTCCTCTCTTTGCCATTTTTCCTCTTTCCGAAACGTAATTGTGATTACATTCACATTATACATTATTTTCCTGCCGATTGCAATAGTTTTTCGGCGTATCTGAAAATTTTTTTAATATAAATTTTAGTTATAATAACAATGCCCGTGTTTCCACGGGCAAAATTTTATTCCGATAGCCAGCCGGAGGCTCGCTCAACCGCTCTGTGCCACATTTCGAGCTTTTCGGAAGCCTCTTTTGCGGACATCTGCGGTTTGAAAACGCGGTCGGTTTTCTGCATTTCGGCAATCTCCGATTTATCGGGGTAAAAACCGACGGTGAGCCCCGCGAGGGTCGCCGCTCCGAGAGCCGTCGTTTCGATTATCTTCGGGCGAATTATATCGACCCCCGAAATATCCGCCTGAAACTGCATCAAAAATCCGTTTGCCGCAGCCCCGCCGTCGACTTTGAGTTTTCCCGTGCGTTTTCCCGTTTCTGCGGAAAAGCAGGAAAGAACGTCCTGCGACTGATAGGCTATCGCTTCGAGAGCCGCCCTTACGATATGGTTTTTATTCGTGCCGCGTGTAATTCCGACGACCGTTCCGCGGGAATACATATCCCAATAAGGAGCTCCGAGACCTGTAAAAGCGGGAACGAGAAAAACGCCGCCCGTATCTTTTACCGACAAAGCCGCATCCTCGCTGTCGGAGGCGTTCAGAATAAGCTGCATTTCATCGCGAAGCCATTGAACGACCGCACCGCCCGTAAAGACGCTGCCCTCGACGGCGTAGGAATGTTTTCCTTTCATTTCCGCCGCAACGGTCGTTATAAGCCCGTTTTTCGGAATTCTGAATTTTTCGCCGATATTCATTAAAAGGAAGCAGCCCGTTCCGTAGGTGTTTTTGACATCTCCCTCTTCAAAACAGCTCTGACCGAAAAGCGACGACTGCTGATCTCCCGCAATTCCCGTTATCGGGACTGTTTTCCCGTCGACAAGGGCTTCTCCGAAAAAATCACCCGACTGTCTTACTTCGGGAAGCATTGATTTCGGGATATCAAAATAGGAAAGCAATTTTTCGTCCCATTCGTGCGTTTTTATATTGTAAAGCATCGTGCGGGAAGCGTTCGTTTCGTCGGTCGCATGGACTTTTCTTTTCGAAAAACGCCACAAAAGCCAGCAGTCGACCGTTCCGAACAACAGTTCGCCCGCCTCGGCACGCCGTCTTGCGTCGGGGACGTTATCGAGAATCCATTTTATTTTTGTCGCAGAAAAATAAGCGTCGGTGACAAGCCCGGTGTTTTCCCTTATGTAAGAATTCATTTCCGACTTCTTTATCTCGTCGCAGAGGTCGCTTGTCCGTCGGCATTGCCAGACTATTGCATTATAAACGGGTTTTCCTGTGTTTTTATCCCAGACGACCGTCGTCTCACGCTGATTTGTGATTCCTATCGCGGCGATTTTATCGGCGGAAATTCCCGTTTTCATAACGACTTCTTCGAGAACGCTTTTCTGGGTAAAATAAATTTCTTCGGGGTCGTGTTCGACATAGCCCGCTTTCGGATATATCTGTCTGAATTCCCTCTGAGCTTTTCCGACGATTTCCATATCCGCATCAAAGACGACGGCACGCGACGAAGTCGTTCCCTGGTCGAGGGCAATCACATATTTTTTCATATTTTACCTCATTTTTTTACCGAGAAATTCGATAACGTCGGCGGTGACTTCTTTTCTCATGCTGTCGTTTAAGGTTTCGTGTCTGCCGCCCTCGTAAAGCTTTATATCGACGTCTTTAACGCCCGCAAAACACATATTGTCGTAAACTTCGACAACGCCTTTTGCGTAGTTTCCGACAGGGTCGTCGGTTCCCACAAGCAGAAGATACGGTTTGTTTTTATCTAATTTTTTCGCCCATTTTTTGCCCGAAACCTTGCCGAGACCGTGGAAAAGAGCGGCAAAGCCGGCGGCGGTAAACGGAAAACCGCAGTTTTCGTCTTCGATATATTTATCGACTTCCTTTTCGTCGGCGGAAAGCCAGTCAAAAGAAGTTCTCGAATTTTTAACGCCCTTTGCATACGCTCCGAAACAGAGGTTGTTTATCACGTTGTCGGGGCGGCGGCGATGACCGAAAACGCTTCTTACCGCGGCAAGGGTTTTGCCCGCAAACAGCACGGGGTTTCTGCCTGCCGTACCCATAAAGATATATGCCGACGCCGTTTCGGGGAAATACGCCGCGATATATCTTGCGATAAACGAACCCATCGAATGACCCATCAAAGCTTTCGGCAGATCGGGGTAATCTTCCCTTATTTTCTTTGCACAGGCAAGGTTTGCCGAAATGAGGTAATCCCAGCCGTTTTTATCGGAAAAATGTCCGCGTGTGCCGTCGCTTTTTCCGTGTCCGGGGTGGTCGGTTCCGCAGACGGTTATTCCAGCCGCGGCAAGAGCCGACGCGAATTCGTCGTATCTGCCGAGATGTTCGCTCATTCCGTGGCAGAGCTGCAAAACGCAGAAAGGATTTTCCGCTTCCCAGGCGTAAAAGCATATCTTGCCCTCCGGAAGCGTTATATATTCGTTTTTATACATAAAATCACACCTTGCTTTTTTCTTGATTGTACCATTTTTTCACACTTTTGTCAATATCTTGACTTGCCGCAAAATTTACTGTATAATTAGTAAAAACCGTTGAAAAGAGTGCGTTTATGGCTGATTTTAAGGCAGTGCTTTCAGAAGAACTGCAAAAAGAAAATATCCCTTTTACAGAAAAACAGACCGAAGAGCTTTCGGTTGTTTACGAAATGCTCTGCGAATATAATAAAAAGGTAAACTTGACGGCGGTAACCGACCCCGAGCTTTCCGCAAAAAAGCACTTTGCCGACAGTCTCCTGCCGCTCCGAACCGATATTTTCGAAACGGGGCAAACCTGCATTGACATCGGGACGGGTGCAGGCTTTCCGGGGCTTCCGCTCGCCGTTTTTTTCCCCGAAGTTTCCTTTACGCTTATAGATTCCCTTGACAAAAAACTTGCGTTCACAAGGTCGGTAAAAGAAAGACTTAACCTTGAAAACACCGATATTCTGACCGTCAGAGCCGAGGAATATGCAAGAACCGAAAAAAGAGAATCATTTGACGTCGCCGTTTCGCGTGCGGTCGCAAATCTCGCGACCCTTTCCGAACTCTGCCTGCCGTTCGTGAAAATCGGCGGAGTTTTTGCGGCATATAAATCAAAGGAAGCGGAAAACGAAATTAAAGACGCGGAAGTCGCGATACAAACGCTCGGCGGCGAAGTCGAAACAGTTTTCGGCGACGAAGAAAGAAACCTCGTTATAATAAGGAAGATTGCCGCAACCCCCGAAAAATATCCGAGAAGAAACGGCGTTCCTGCAAAAAAACCTCTGAAGTAAGCTGAAAAAATAAAATTTACGCTTTCGGGCGGCAATTTCCGCAAAGAGGAAAAGAGAGAGGATAGGCAGTAAAAAAACTTACCGCCTATCCTCTCTCTTCGCAGTATACTGCGTTGCCGCCCGAAAATATTATTTTTACAAAGCCCTGCCCTCACGAATTTACTTCCATTTTACAATATATTTACTCCCGCATGATAGTTTTCCTTACCGCGGCGGAGTAAAATATAATTGGAAAAAGGAGGGATATATATGGAATATTACGTTGAAATGCTTGACCGCTGCGGGATTTTCCCCGAAATAAACGAAGAACCGAACGAAAACAATCATTCGAAGATCCTTACCGCGATAACCGCAGGACTTGCAATTGCGGGACTTCTTTTTATCGCTCTTTTCGTCCGTTAAAAAATCCCGATATTTTCGCCCGACAGGGGCGTATTTTTTTTGCTTTTTTTCTTGACATTGCCGCAAAAAACGGATATAATTCAAGCGGAGGGAAGAAAATGAAAGAAGAAAAAAAAATCAGGGCAGGTATTCTCTTTTGCCCCGGAGACCCCGAACTTAAAGCGATAAAACTCAAAACTCACAATCTCAATGTCGATTATAATAACACTCACGAAGACGAAACGGAAAAACGAGCCGAAATTCTTTCCGAAATTATCGGTGAATTCGGAGACGGAGGCTTTATTCAGGGACCGATAGCCTTTCACTACGGAAAACACACGAAAATCGGAAAAAACTTTTTCGGAAATTTCAACCTGACAATTCAGGACGACGCCGAAGTAACGATAGGCGACAACTGCAACTTCGGACCTAATGTAACTATCGTAACGCCGGTTCACCCGATGCTTCCAAGCGAGCGGCGTGAAATTCTGACGGCGGACGGCGAAAAAAAGCATCTTTGCTACGCAAAGCCCGTCCATATCGGTAACGACTGTTGGTTCGGGGCATCGGTCACTGTCTGTCCGGGAGTAAAAATAGGCGACGGCTGCGTTATCGGAGCAGGAAGTGTGGTCACCCGCGATATCCCGGACGGAAGTTTTGCCGCAGGAGTTCCCTGCCGCGTCATAAGAACGCTTTCCGAAAAGGACAGCATGAAAAATTTTCCCGAAATACTTGCGGATAACATAATAACGGAGGACTGAAATGGAACTTAGGGAAATTATCGAAAGAATGCACAACGGAGACCTTTATTATCCGAGCGACCCGACGCTTTCGGAATTACAGACCGAAACGCTCGACAAACTTTACGATTACAACGCGACCCGTCCGACGGAAGGAAAAAAACGCGAAGAAATTCTTAAAAATCTCTTTGCCGAAATCGGGGAGGGCTGTTATATCGAACCGCCGTTTCATTCAAACTGGGCGGGAAAACACGTTCACTTCGGGAAATTTGTTTACGCAAATTTCAATCTGACCCTTGTCGACGACACCCATATTTATGTCGGCGATTATACGATGTTCGGACCGAACGTTACAGTCGCGACCGCGGGACACCCCGTAAACCCCGAACTTCGGCAGAAAGGTCTTCAATATAACGCCACCGTCAAAATCGGCAAAAACTGCTGGATAGGTGCGGGAGCGGTTATCGTTCCGGGAGTGACGATAGGCGACAATGTGGTTATCGGTGCGGGCAGTGTCGTAACAAAGGATATTCCGTCAAATGTCGTCGCGGTCGGAAACCCATGCAGAATTCTCCGCGAAGTCGGAGAAAGGGACAGAGAATTTTTCTTCAAGGATAAGAAAATCCGCCCCGACCATTTCGAACTGAACTAAAAAAACGGACTTGAAATTCTTTCAAGTCCGTTTTTCATTACATGTCATAATTTATATTGTTTTTTCCGATATTTCTTTCCAAAACCGTTATTGCCGCTTCCCTGCTTTTTTCGCCGCCGTTGCTTGCACAGTAATTTATCAGCACCTCAAACGGAATATTCCGTTCAAAGCAATCTATACAGCTTTTCAGAACGCAGCAGTCGGTATCGATTCCGACAAAATAAAGTTTATCTATTTTATTCTCTTTGATATATTCTTCAAACTCCGGAACGAAACAGGTATATACGGGCTTTCGGATAATTTTGTCGCTGACCGCCGCAACAGACGGTGCGACAGCCTGAGACTCGGCGTCCATAAGTTCCCGCCAGCCCAACATTCTGTCATACGGGCTGCCGATCTTATTGTAAAATTGGGTAGCCACGATTCGGTCAAAATGTTTTTTATTCAGGAGTTCTGTTATTTTATCGGGGATTTTTGCGGTAACGGAGTCGTTCATAAACCCCTTTTGAACGTCTATTATAACCAAACAGTCAGCCATATTTTTATCCTTTCTTTACAATAAAAAGAATTCCGAACACAAAGACAAAGACGGAAAAAACGGCATACGCGACCTGCCAGAAAAGCGTAAAATTCACAACGAAATTCACGGTCAGGGTAGTGACTATATCGGCAAAAGCGATAATAAAAAGCAAAATTTCATTGAGCCAGGAATATTTTCGCTGATGTTCTCTTTCGAGAGCCTCGATTTCTTCCGTGCAATATCCGATATATTTTACGAATTTATCGTGTTCGGTTTTAATACCGCTCGTTTCTATGAGCTCGGAGCGGATGTCGCTTACATATTGCGGACAGCTTGAATCGTCGTTGCTCAGAAATTCGTTATATAATATCTCAAACTCGTTTTCGATGCGTTTAAGGTCGGAGGCAAGAATACCTTTCTTGTCAAATATGCTTTTCGAATTTCCGTAAAGGCAGTAGGTGTAAAACCACATTGCCTGCAAATCGACTTCAAGGCTGTTCATGAAATCCGTATATGCAGGCAGAATTTCTTTCTGCATAACGACAACTGCGGCCCAGCTTATATAAATGCTCGAACCCATTCTGTTAAGAAAATCACAGGGGGTTTTCAGCGAATTCAGATTCATCTCATAGGGATTGGAATCGTCCTTTTCAATCGGCAGATGAATAAATTCCGAATCGTCTTCATGTGCAAGACTCGGCGTCAGAAGAATTTGCAGAGAATGTTTTTGAATATCGGACATAACGGAATAATTATTGTCGGGAAGTCCGCTGCTTATATAAGAAACGGTCATAACATAAGAAAGTCCGCCGTTTTCCCAATCAGACGACGCGGAACGCCGGATATCCCGATGATTATTTGCATATTCGCCTCGGATAAAATTCATAACGGTTCTGAGTTTTTCCGAATAATCCGCTTCAAAGGCAAGAATATTTTTATGTGCCGTCTTCCTGCTGCGGCAATAGCCGGGGGCATATTCCGACTCCATACCGTCAATTTCAAAATCATTATCACGGACAGAGAAAACGCCGATACCGAAAGAATATATGAAAAAAGAGATATTGTCCGTTACTTTATATCCGCAAAGAATCCTCGAAGATAACTTTTTCTGAAATCCGTCAAGAGGGAGAATCTCCGCTTTATTATCACCTGTTTTATTGAATTTTCCGACAATGCTTTCAATCTCGCCGTAAGAAATGTCTCCGCCTATATCAAACGGAATAATCCTATACGGTCTTATGAAGGTATTTTTCATTCCCGTCTCCCCATTTTGCCGTAAATATCTATTTTATAAGTCCGAACGCTTTTTTTAAGTTTTCGTAGTTTTCCTCGCTCGCCGAAAGATAAGAAAATCCGTTTTTTATTTCCTCTTCGGTCGCCGACTGCATCGAGCGGAGAATTAAAATCTCGCCCGAAACCGTTTCCGCAACCTTTTCGGCAAGTCCGAAAGTCGAATTGTCGGTTTTGAAAATGTATTTTATATTTTTTTCTCTCGCCGCCGTCACAAGCTCCGCCATTTTCTCAAAGGAAGCTTCCGCATCGGCGGAACAGCCCTCAAACGC
>CAKSPP010000056.1 GCA_934481505.1 uncultured Eubacteriales bacterium | reverse complement strand
GTATACAACGCTTTCAGCGTCAGCGGTGTGATGAAACTCGTGACGACGATAAGAATAACGATAAACGGCATTATCTCTCCGCCGATTATTCCGTATTCAACGCCCTTTTGAGCCGTTACCAACGCGACCTCGGCACGGGCCATCATTCCGACGCCGACTTTAAGAGAGTCGCTCGGGCTGTAACCGCAGCAGAGAGCAGCCCCTCCGCAGCCGATGACTTTTCCCAAAATTCCCGCGACAATAAAGAGAATTCCGAACAGAAGCATTTCTCCGTTTATTCCGGTAAAGCTTGTCGAAAGTCCGACATTCGCAAAAAAGACGGGGACGAAAAGCATATATCCGAGGACGTCGGATTTTCTGTTTATATATTTGTTATCGGGGTTTGTCGAAAGAATAAGTCCGACGACATAAGCCCCTGTGATATCGGCAATTCCGAAAACCTTTTCGCTTATATACGAAATGAAGAAACAGAACGCAAGGCTGAAAATCGGAACGAGACGGTGGTGAGAAAAACGGCGGTCGAGATTTCTGAAAAACTTTGAGCCGCCGAATGCGAGAATTGCGACAGTAACAAAGAAAAGAACCGTTTTGAGAAGCACGATAAGCGGATTTTCCGCCTTGTCACCCTCTCCCGACATCGCCAGGATAAAGGAAAGAACGACAATTCCCAAGATATCGTCGATAATCGCCGCGGCGACAACCGAACTTCCGACTTTCCCGTTGAGTTTTCCGAGTTCCCGGAGCGTTGCGACCGTGACGCTTACCGAAGTTGCGGTAAGAATCGTTCCGTAAAACAGGTTTTCCATGAGTATATCGTGGGTAAGTGTAGCAAAGCCGCCGTTGCAGAGCGTTGCGACAAGAAAACCGAGTCCCATGGGTAAAATGACGCCAGCCATAGTAATTATGACCGCGGGGCCGCCTATTTTCTTTATCTGCTGGATATCGGTTTCGATTCCCGCGGAAAACATTATCAGAATAACGCCTATTTTCGCGAAAAAGCCGATTCCGTCAAGGGACGCGTCGGTCAAAATCGTCTGATTCGGAATAAGGTTTATAAGTCCGAGAAGAATTCCCGTTATAAGCATTCCGACAACCGACGGAAGCCCTAATTTTTCGCACCCCTTTACCGTAAGTTTCGAAACGATAAGAATAAGGGCGAGGGGTAAAAGCACTGTGTAAAATTCCATAAAAGCCTCTGTATTTAACTGCGAATTTCCCTGCATTTAAGAGGGATAAAGCAAAGTCCGTAAAGCCAGATAAAGGTTGTTGCCGGGATTGTCGTTTCGACAAGGCTTACGACCATTATCATAAGAATGAGAGCGAGCTGCAAAGCTCTTGCGTTTTTATCTTCTCCCGAAAGAAGAGTTCTTTTCGCGGAAGTGAAAAACGAGAAATAATAAAGTAAGAACGACGGAATTCCGAAGTTTAAGAGTATCGAAAAATAGCTGTTGTGATAGTTATAGTCTTTCGCCATATCGAAAAACCGCTGACCCGCTCCGAAAATAAGGGACGAGGGGCGGGCGGAAATTCTGTCGACGCCCTCCTGCCACAGAACGTCTCTTCCCGAAAACCACGGTTTGTCAACAAGCGGAAAATGAATGTCGTCAAGCCCCTTTTGGGACATTTTCAAATATATGAACGGAAAAACTATTCCGACAAACATTGCAAGGGCAATCACCGCGACAGTCCGTTTTTTACCCCAGAAATTTCTCGGAATAAGAAAACCGACAATAAGGAAAACAAGGAAACCGAGCTGTGCGCTGCGGCAGCCGAAAACAGTTATCGTCATAAAGGCGAAAATCGCGATAAAGATGTTGAGATGAACGAATTTTCCGCTTATCTTGTTGACATTTATAAGGGTCATCAGATAGGAATTTACCATAAGGGCGACAATTCCCATGACGTTTGAGTTCGTATAGTTATACTTTTCAACGAGCGTTTTCTGTGAAAAATCAATCGCCAGAAACAGCAGACAGACGGACATTATCGACAAAAACAGGATAAGAGCCATCTGAACGTCCCGTTTGACCGGCAAAAAGTTCATTACATATATAGTAACGATTCCGATTATCGCCGTAAGCGAATGGGAAATGTAAAGTCCCGAAATAAAAAGCGAAGAAACAACCGAAAAGACCGCAAACAACGCGATCGCACCGACGGCAAGCTCGTTTTTTATGATGTCTTTCCAGAAGACCGCAACTATCGGGACAAGGCAAACACAGGCGGTGACCGATGAGAGCGTATTGAAAAAATCAAAAACCGCTCTGCCGAAAAGACAGGAAATACAGGTCACAGCAACTCCGGCAAACAACGCGATTTCGCAAAGACGCATCGCGGTCTTGCCGACTTTGATATTGTTCATACCGAAAGCACCGCCGCAGCGGCTTTCCTTTCATAATATATGCCCTGACGGGCGAACGCAAATTTACATTTTAGTTTATCACAATTTGCCGTCGTTTTCAAGTATCAATATCAAAAGCCATAAAAATGTCCTATTTTGTAATAAAACGGCAGACAATCACCAACCGAACAAAGTCCCTATACCGAATGACAAACCGCGACACTCTCCGCCACCCCAATTTCGTCCAACAGCCTCCGCCGTCCAATCGCCCCGAATAATTGCCGAAAGGCTGCGAATTTCAGAAACCGCCGTTTTCTCTTACTCGATCAAATCTTCCACTTTCCCACAGCCGCCCTTTCCTCCTCGTCGCCGAAGCTGTACCCCACCCGCCGAAACCCCACCCGAAACAAGGACTTCTACGCACGAAAAAAAACAGCCCGAGCATAATTTGTTAAAAAAAAATGAAATCGTCGGCTCACCTATTTACAACAGGGGTATTTTGTGATATAATAATCGAGCTGAAAGAAATATTCCTCCTTAGCTCAGTCGGTAGAGCATGCGGCTGTTAACCGCAGGGTCGTTGGTTCGAGCCCGACAGGGGGAGCCAGAAAAAAGCACTTGCGGAAGCAAGTGCTTTTTTCATCCAATCCGAAGGATTGGTATGGAATCTCGCGTAAGCGAGCATGTAATCGCCGATAGGCGTATGTCATCACTTGTCAAAGTGTTTCCTTCGGATTGATTACATACATTTTCTTACGAAAATGATTACATTCCGACTTCGTCGGATTTCATACAAGGCTTCGCCTTGATTTATTATAGTTGAGAATACCCCGTCCCCAAAACAGGCAAGCACAAATTCTGCATTTTCGCTTCACACTCGCCTGCGAGTGCTTCATGTTGTGAAACAACGCTTCGTGAGCCGAGTTCGATGCTATTCGCAAAAACTTCAATAAATACGGTAAAGGAAAAATCACAATGAAAAAGCCAGCTCTTCCCGAATGGTATTGGCACGCGGGAATGCACGACTCTGCGATAACCGATATCGAAATTTTTGAATTTCCGTTTGACGACGGCAAGTTTCAAAAAGAGAAACGCAAAGACGACCGCAACATGTTAAAACTGACAATCGACACCGAAGCCTCGCTCGGAGACCCCGACGTAAGAGAAATACATTTTTATAATTTCAAAATTCTCTCTCCTTACAGAAAATTAAGAAAAGGCAGCGAGTTCTGGTGGCTTTCCGACACGTTAAAAGGCTCCGAGGGACACTTTTCTCTGGAAATCAAATTGCAGAATTTCGACGGACAACCGCAGGATTTCACATTCAAAATCGAATTTGAAAGATCTGTCGTTATGCGTTCACAAGAATAAGTTTTCCGAAGACAAACAAATTTTCGCCCCTCGGCTGAGGGGCGTTTTTCTTTTTTTCGCAAAAAAAGTTGTTTTTTTGTGCAAAAAGACAGATTTGGTCAAAAAAAACGATTGCAATGTTTGTTCTTTTGTGATACAATAATATTGATAGACAGAGGAAAACTCTGTCGGTTTCCGATGGTTGCCCTCGATTTTTCGGGGGGGGGGGGTAGTGAATGAAAAAAATTGCAAACGGAATATTCGGGATTTACGCCCGTGCGGAAAGCATTCCGCTGATAGCAACACTCCGCGGAGCTTTCACATTTCTTATTCCTATCTTCCTTATAGGAGCAAGCACGCTTGTTTTGCAGGACTTCCCCGTCACCGCGGTAAGAGAATTTATTCAGACCGCCGCCGGAGGGTCGATTTACAGCGTTCTTTCTCTTCTTTACAACATCACTTTCGGCTTTGCCGCCGTATATCTTGCGTTCGCGATTTCGTTTTTCGATACGGCAAAAACGAATATCCACAGCACTATCCGTCTCGCAGCCTGTATATGTTCTCTCGGCTGTTATCTCGCGTTTCTCGGTCCCGACGTTTTAAGCGGAGCAAAAACGCTCGTCGGTTACACGAAGATGTCGAACATCTTCCCCGCAATTTTGATTTCGCTGCTTTCGACCCGGCTGTTTCTGCTCTTTTACAACTTCATAAATAAACGCCACCCCGCACACACCGCTTTTTCAAGAAGCATGCAGACGCTTGTTCCGATTCTTATATGTTTCATTATTTTCGGAACGGTCGCGGAAATAATAACCGTCATTTACGGCTCGGCAAACTTCAACGACCTCTTAACGGAAATGCTCTCCATGCCCTTCAACGACATCGGAGCGACGTTCCTCGGAGGATTTTTGATAACGCTTTTCGAATCGCTTCTCTGGTTCTTCGGAATTCACGGAGGAAATGTTTTCGACGAGCTTTTGACTTCCCCGTCAGGCGTTTTTGCTTTTTCGCACGGTCAGATCGTAACAAAACCGTTTATCGACACTTTCGTGCTTATAGGCGGCTGCGGAACCGCAATAAGCCTGTTTATCGCAATCGCCCTCTTTTCAAAGGACAGACACAAGAAAAGGCTCTGCAAAACTTCGGCAATCCCTCTGATTTTCAACATTAACGAAATCCTCATTTTCGGACTGCCGATAGTCTTAAACCCTATTTATCTCATTCCGTTTCTTTTGACGCCGATAATTTCCTATGCGGTAGCTTACGCGGCTCTCGCAACGGGAATAATTCCGCCCATTATAAACGCGTCGGTTCAGTGGACGACACCGGTCTTAATAAGCGGATACAAGGCGACGGGCAGCATTTACGGCTGTGTTTTGCAGATTGTTATAATCCTTATCGGAGTTGCGGTCTATACCCCATTCGTTCTGATTGAAAACCGAGTCCAAAAAGAAAATCAGAAAATTTACCTCGACCGCCTTATTTCCAGATGCAGAGAATGTGAAACCGCGGGCGTTCCTTACAGTTCCGACACCGAGTCTCTGATATTGAGGTCTTTCGAAGACGACATAGTATCAAAACTCAATTCGGATATTTCAAGAGGAACGATAAGAATCAACTATCAACCGCAGGTTTCCGGCGGAAAGATAAAAGGTGCCGAAGCTTTGCTGCGTTTCGGAATCGGAGAAACGGGATATATCTACCCGCCGCTTGTCGTCGGAATAGCAAACAGCAGAGGAATGTTCGGCGACTTAACGAAAGTCATTGTCAAAACCGCCCTCCGAGATTTGAAGACTTTGCAAAAAGAAAGACCCGACTTCAAGTTTACGATAAACTTGCAGCTGGATCTTCTGACGGATAAAAAGTTCAGAACATGGCTTATTAAAGAAGTCGGGAATTCGGGAGTCACTCCCGACACGTTCGGCGTCGAGATAACCGAGGATTCCGCCTTTACCGATATCGAAAACATTTCCGAAACTTTCGAGGAGCTGAAGAACGCCCATATCGAAATCTTTATGGACGACTTCTCAATGGGACACACCGCGATTTCGCTTTTGAGAAAGAACTACTTCAACTATATAAAAATCGACGGACATCTTATCCGCGACCTTGAAAACGAACGCAGTCAAAGCATTGTCGCGTCGATAATCGAGCTCGGAAAAGGGCTTAATTTCAAGGTTATCGCGGAATATGTCGAAACCGAAAAACAGAAAAATCTGCTTGAGGAACTCGGCTGCGGAATCTATCAGGGATATCTTTATTATAAGGATATGCCGATAGATAAGCTCGCAGGACTGTTAAAGGACGGGAAATAAATATCAGCGTTTATACATATAACCGTAAAGACGGGGCAGCTCAAAAGAGCTGCCCCGATTTTTTATTTCAATACCGTACCGTCGGCAAGAGTGATTGTGTATCCGTTGAAGTTTATCGTTCCGTTATTCGTTACGCTCGTGACGGTGCAGTTGCCTGTAAGATTCCAGACGCAGCCTTCCTCAACGGTGATTACCGCGTTGTCCGAAACGGCACTTCCGCCCTCGGCGTTATCCCTTATATTGACGGTTCCCGTAAAGGTGCTTCCGTTTTTAAGGGTCATATTGAGAGTTGATATCGTGTCGACCGAGATATTGCCGTCAAGAGTCTGTCCGTCGGCAACGAATGTGACGTCCGCCCCGTTCTTGCCTGCCGTGCCCCAGCCGTGGGAAGCGGAGTTTCCGCAGATATTCAAAAGATATGCGTCGCTGTCTTTATTTGTGACTGTAACGCCCGAAAGATAAATATTGCAGTCGGTATTCGTCACATAGAACATATCGCCGTTATTTGAAAGAAGCGAACCGCCCGTCATCGAAAAAGAGCTTGTTCCGACATCGGCGTCTCCCGACATTGACTGATATATCATGACATTGTGGACGTTTTCGTCGGACGAAGTGCCTTTCGTATCGCTCATATTACCCGAAACATTGCAGTTTTCAAGGGTTATGGAATTCTGCCCCTCGATTACGAGAGCTTCGGAGTTTTCGGCGGTAAGCGTTGCGTTTTTTACGGTGATGTCGGCTGTCGAATAGACCGCAGGGGAATTATAACCTTTTGAAGTATAGGTTCCGCCGTCGACTTTAACGGTTCCGCCGCCCCTGTCGGAACGGATAGCCGCCGAGGAGTTGCCGGAAGTCGTGACGGTAAGATTTGAAGCGATTGTGGTTCCGCCGCCGGTTGTCTGAATTCCGCCTGAATTATCGGCAGTCGTGGTTATTGTCGAATCGGAAACCGTTACTGTCGTTCCGCTGCCGTAGCTGAAAATTCCGTTTCCGTTCTGTGCGGAAGAAGTGACTGTTGCGTTTTTGATTGTGACATTTGCTCCGTTTGTCGCGAGGAGAGCGGCATTTACGCCGTAGAAGTCGCCGTTTTCGGTGTTTGAAGAAGAACCCGCACTTTTATCGACGGAAATTCCGTCAAGGGTTACGGTCGCCCCGTCAACTCGGAGGGCGTTTTCGTCGTCGCCCGTCGAAGAGTAAGAAGTATCGGAATAGCTGCCGTCATATGAAATGGTTGTCGCACTGTCGCCCTGGGTTACGGTGCTGCTCTGTCCGCCGCCCGTTCCCGAGGGTTTCGAAGAAACGGAAACTATCTCGACCGTTTCGGCGGTATTTTTATCGTTAAAGGTGATTTTTAAGATGTCGCCGACCTCGATATCGGAAACAGAAACAGTATTCCCGTTTTCGGTAACGGTTGCCGCAGAGAGGTCTATTTCGGCTGTGTCGCCCGATTCTGTAAATGTCGCGGAGCTTCCGCCCGGCATATCGGGAGGTGTCTGTCCGTCATTGCTTTCGCCGTCAGGCTTTTCGGGAGGCGTCTGACTGTCGCTGTTGCTATCTCCGTCGGGTTTTTCGGGAGGGGTCTGACTGTCGCTGTCAGGCATATCGGGAGGCGTTTGACTGTCGCCCGTACCGTCGCTGTCAGGTTGTGCGGTGTTATCAGCCGATTCGTCAAGCGTTCCTATCGAAACCGTGACTTTGTTTCCGTCAGCAGCGGTCACCTTTCCGACGACCGTCGTTCCCGAATAATCGGCTTTCTTTGCACAAGCCGCCAAAGAAAGAATAAGTGCCGCGGCACAAATTATTGCCGTGATTTTTTTGAATTTCATAACAAAACCTCCATATTGAATATTTGTCTTCATAATTTCACATTATTCGATCAAATTCA
>CAKSPP010000055.1 GCA_934481505.1 uncultured Eubacteriales bacterium | reverse complement strand
GTGATTGCATGAAAAGGCAGATTCCGAGAACTGCTGCGTTTATGAAAGAAAATGTCATGCAGAGTCCAAAGTTGAATATCCAATACCACCACGGACGTGAAATAAACACCGACGGAACTCCGTTTTCGTCTGTCTTGATTACCTCATATGTCTGAAAATAAAAAGTATTCGGCTCCAAGTCTTTGACATCTTCATTCTCCCAATCTTCAATGTCAAGACTTTCCGTGTCCGTCTTTGTTAGGAATGTTCCGTTTTCTGCGTCATATACATAGGCGACATCTCTGCCGTATATGACCAGTTGTTCCGAAACGATAGCAAAATAAGTATTACGAAAATACGGTGTGGAGACCGCCCAGAGAAATTCGCCCTCTCCGGAATATACATTTACATAGGAAGCGTCGTTATAACAGACATACAACTTATTTGAGTCTTCGTCCCATATTGTCGTCGCTATTTCGGCAGGTGCAAATAATTCGGGCTGCAACTCCTGATAATTTTCTGTGTCCCGTCTGCTCAATTCATGTCCTATATTGCCGAGTGCTATTCCTGTACAAAAAAGGATATTACATACTATTATAACGATTTTGGCTATTTTTGACATTATTTTCTCTTCCGTTTCATATGTAGTGGAACTACGGGAATTATATATCGTATTTTGCCGAAAGTCAACCTCTTTTTCGACGATTTTTCCCTTTTGTTGTCATCTCATATCCTCAATCCTGTCGAAAAATATTGGGTATTGATTTTTTATAAAAATTGTGGTAAAATAAACTGTAATAAATTTTTGTTTGCAGAGGCTCCCGAAAAAACGGGTTTTGGCGGCTGCAAACGGTTGAGAGGAGAAACAATGAAGGGATTAGTAAAGAAACTCTGCGATATCGAAAGCATTGCAATTCCCGAAGAAATGCTTGATATAAGCGTCGACCCCGCCCGCATCGAAGAAGAGGTCGCAAGCCTTGCTCTTCGCTACGCAAACAAAACGGAAGTCGATACTGCCGAAAGCGGAGATATCGTATATTGCGAAGCCGATAAGGAAAGCTATCCCGACGGCAGAACAATAATAATCTACACCGGAACCGAGCTTCCAGGTGCAAAAGAGGCTGCCGCCGCAGCGGTAAAAAAATCTGTCGGAGATGTGTTTTCGGCAACGCTTGCGGATAAAGCGGCAACATTGAAAATCGTAAAGATCATAAGAAGAACGCCTGCCGAAATAAACGATGCACTTGTCGCATCGATCGGAATAGACGGCGTTTCCTCCGTTGACGGATACCGTGAATATATGAGGGAAAAGAACCTCGCAGATCTGCGAATGGAGAAAGGAAAGGAACTTTCCCGTTATATAGTCGAAAGAATGGAAGAGGGAAGTTCTTTCGAATACAGTGAAAAAGACTTTGACGATTACTGCGAAAAGTCTCTGGCGCAGATGCCCGCGGAACCGGGCTTTGAAATGCAGATAGGACCGGAGGAACTCAGAAGTTCTCTTCTTTCCCAACTGAAACTCGGCTGGATGTCGGAAGCCCTCTGTGAGAAAAAGGGAATTAAAATCGACGACGCCGCAATAGAGGCCGAGGCTGACCAGATGGCTGATATGATGGGTCTTATGGGAGAAAACGCTCCCGACAGAGCCGAACTTATCGAGGCGTCCCGTCAGAACGCATTGATAACCGAATTTTTTATGGAAATAGACAAAATTATTGATAATAAACTTGGAGGGGCAAATGGCAACGGTTGAGTTAAAAGGAACCGAATGGAAAGAATTCTCAAAAGCCGATTACGCGATAATCGACTGCTACGGCTATAACTGCACAGCGTGCGTAATGCTTGAACCGATTTTCGACGCCGCGGCGGACGAGCTTTCGGGAGTTTCCTTCGGAAGAGTAAATATTATGGAAGACGGCGATATCGCCGAAAAATTCGGAATTTCCGCAATGCCCACCCTGCTTTATTTCAGAAAGGGCGAGCTTGTAAATCAGACGATAGGAAATATGGAAAGGGAAGATCTTCTCGGTCAGATTTCCGATCTTCTGTATAAATAAGGAGGAACGGTATGGGAAAAGTCCGTTTCAATGAAGACCGCGAGGTTGTCGAAAGAGTAAAAGAGGGGCTTAAACGCACCGGCGGCTACTGCCCTTGCAGAGTCGAACGCAAGCCCGAATATAAGTGCGTTTGCGAAGAATTCAAGGCACAGATACAGGACCCGAATTTCGAGGGCTACTGCCACTGTCGTCTTTATTACAAAGAAAAATAAAAGGAGAAAAGCATCATGAAAAAAACATTATCAATAGTCCTTGTTCTTGCAATGATTTTGGGACTTGCAGGTTGCGGACTGTTCAGTAATGACAAAGTTGTAAAACTCGGAGATTATACTCACAACGATCCGAAAGACGTGAAGTATGATCAGAGGATCGTCCTCAAAGGCTCCGGTTTTGAAAAGACCGTTGAGTCCATTGCGAGCGCCGCCGCTTATCCGAACACCATGGTCATTGACGAAACCGGCAATGTTATCGGTATGTACGATTACGATGAAACAACGGGCCTTGCAAAGGGTTGGATGAATATTACCGACGGTTCTTACACTGCGTTTGAAGAGGGAAAAGAAGTCGATCTCGGCAAGCCCGACGCCTCCAAACTTATTACGGTTCCGGGAACCGCGGATATGTACTTTGTAGTTTACGGAAATGAAGGAAAGACCTTAACTTCCTATCTCTATGTGATTCTTTCCGACGCCTCCGCAAAGGATATTATGATTTCTTCCGTAAAGGAAAATTTCGGTTTTGATCTTACTGCAACAACCGACAAAGTCCTTTCCGCTGTTTTGGACGAAGCGACTATCGCAAAAATATTTGCCGAGGCTCCCTTAATGGGAATCGAAGTGGAAAAAGAAGACGCAGAAGGATTTGCTTCCGTTCTTTCTCAGTATTACAACGTAAGAAAATATACCGGAGACACCGCTTTCAAACCTTATTCCGGACATAAAGATCCGACCGATGTCGAATTCGACAAAAAGGTTGTCCTTGTAGGCTCCGGAGAAGCGCTCGTAGAGGCTAAATATGCAAAAGACATAACAAGCCAGACCAATTTCATATACGGAAAGAACGGCGACGTCGTTGCGGACTATCTCTATATAGAATGTCCCTCCAAAGAAGCTGCCGATGACTTAATGGCTTCCGATAACTTCTATATCAATGCGGAGAAAGTTTCCGATACTGTAATCCGCGTGGTAATCGCCGGCAAGGATATGGAAGATACCCTTACGACGTATGTTGGGCTGAACGTTATGAAAGACAGATCTCTTGATGAGTATGTCAGAAATTCAAAGGAAACCTATTTTACGATCGAAGCTGCCGAATAAACAAAAAAAGGCTTTACGGGTGCCGTGTGCCGTAATCGGCAGCGGCATCCGTTTTTCCGTTCCCGGGAGAGGAAATTATGAGAAAGAAAACAAACGAAACAAAGAGACCGGACGGTTGGAAAGCGTTGTTTCGTACAATTAAAAAGCTGAAACTGCCGTGGATATGGATCGCTGTCGGACTTATACTCAATCTTATCCTTAACGATCTGATGCTGAAACTTCCGACAACTACGACCGATCTTTTGAGCGGACAGATTACGGGTCAGGCGATGACCAACGCCGTGATCTTTTACATTATGCTCGGCGTTATGAATTTCGTCATGGTCGCAGGACAGGTCCAGGCCCAGACATACAGTGTAAAGCGGGCACGGAAAAGCATCTGGAAAAAAATGCTCGGAATGAAGATGGAATATTTCGACAGAAACGATCCTTCGGATCTCATGAGCACCATGATCAACGATTCGTATAATGCTCTGACCGACTTTGTGAATATAATTATTTATCTTGTTCCGTGCGTCTATTATGTGACAGCCGCGCTTCTTAAAATAAATGAATATCATTGGATACTCGCCGTTTCATGTCTTGCCATGCTTCCCCTGAAGTATGTTTACGCTCTTGTAATGGGTAAACAGTTCCAGAAACATACGGCGAAGATATATGTAAAGATCGGAGAACTTACGGGATTTCTCGCCGACAGAATAAATCACTTACCTCTTGTCAAAACTTACACAAACGAAAAAAGCGAGGGGACTTCCGGAGAAAAGGCTTCCGGCGAGATAATGAAGGCGAATATGAAGATCGTTCATCTCGATAATATTTCTACGGGAGCCGCCGCCGTTATAGACGTTCTTCAAAAATTTACGGTCGTGGTCGTCGCCGTTATTCTTCTTCAGCAGAAAAAGATAGATCTTGCCATGTGGCTCGGCTTCTTTCTGTTCTCTCAGAATTTGTTCATTCAAATGGACAGTATCTTCAACTATTGGATAAAGATCAAGGGAATGCAGGGAAGTTTTAAGCGTATAATCGAAGTTATGGAGGGGACTGCCGAAGAGTCTTCGGGGTCTGAAGCTTTCCCGCCGACCGGAGATATACGTTTTGAAAACGTCACCTTTACATATCCGGGGACGGACGCTCCTGCGCTGAAAAATGTTTCGTTTACGGTTCCGAGAGGCTCCTGCGCCGTAATTGTCGGACTTTGCGGCAGCGGTAAAACGACTTCCGTAAGTATGTTTGAAAGATTTTATTCTCCCGACGAGGGCAGGATATTGATCGGAGATACCGATATTAACAGTATTCCTCTTTCGGAGTTCAGAAAAAATCTGGCTTACGTTCAGCAGGGTGCCGAAATTTTCAGCGGGACCCTGCGAGACGCACTTACCTACGGAATAGAAAAGGAAGTTTCCGACGAGGAAATTTACGAAGCGGCGGAAAAAACCGGGTTTTCCGAGTATCTCTCCCTTTGTCCCGACGGTCTTGATACAGAGGTCGCGTCCGGCGGAATATCCATGTCCGGAGGGCAGAGCCAGAGACTTGTCTTAACAAGAGAACTCCTTCGCGGCGGTGACGTTATTATTATGGACGAACCCACATCCGCTCTCGATGTCCGTGTTTCGGGAAAGATACAGGAGACTATCGATACCGTTTTCGCGGAAAAAACGAGGATTATTATAACTCACGACCTGAGTCTTGCGAAAAAATACGGGCGTATAATTGTAATGGAGGACGGGTTCAGAGTCGGGGACGGAACTCATTCCGAGTTGCTTGCGAACTGCGAAACATATCAAAAAATGAATAAAGACGCGGGGGAAAGCGGCGTATGAAGAAAAAATCCATTAAAAAATATTTTACCGTTTTTAAGGACGTAAAACTCCCGTGGCTTCTTATCATTTGCAGTTTTGCCGTCTCTGCTTTGACGATGCGGTTCGAGATCGGCGTTGCAACAATGACTGCAAGCATTATAGATACAAGCCAGAACGCCATAAATACGGCTGAATTTGTCCGTTACATAGGAATGGTTGCTCTTACAGCCGCGTTTACGGTTCTGACAAATTATTTTACCCGGAAAACGGAAGAAACAATAACCAAGAGAATAAGAGTAAAGCTCTGGAAGAAAATAATGAGACTGCCGATGATGTATTACGACAGCGACAGCGGCGACGGGCTTGTAAGCCGTGTGACTTCCGACGCCGAGGCTCCGGCAACGCTGTTTTCGATGGCGGTTTCCTGCGTCGTTTGCGTAATAACGACGGTCAGTGCCTTCCTTCAGCTTTTTGCCTATAATACCCTGCTCGCCTGCTATTCTTTAATAATTATTCCGGTAACCTTTATAATCTGCGTGGTTTTCGGTAAACTCATGTTCAAACTCGGAATTTACGGAACGGTCACCGTCTCCGGAAGTCTCGGCTATCTTGCGGAAAGAGTAAGAAACTTCCGTTTGATAAAAAGTGCCGTTGCCGAAAAAACCGAAACGGAGAAGGGCGACGGTACTTTCAAAAAAATGTATAAGGCAGACTTTTTGAAATGGCTCGTCGTTGCGGGATATCAGCTTACAAACGGGATCTTTTCGATAATGTTTATTATCATAGTCTTCGTTATAGGCGGACGTTTCCTTGCGACCGGAGAGGTTACTGTCGGTGTCCTTACCGGGTTCTATATGATAACGGGGATCGTCGGACTCCAGCTTCTGCAGTTTTTTATGAATGTCGGTTCGGTATCGGGAACTTTCGGAACAATGAAGAAAATTGCCGAAATATCCGAAACGGAATCCGAAAAATATGACGGCGAAAGCGTTCCGGCTATCTGTTCGGACATCGTTTTCGACCACGTTTCCTTTGCATATAACGAAGAACACGACGTTTTGCGGGATGTTTCCCTTACGATACCGATGGGCAAAGTTACGGCTATTGTCGGCGGAAACGGCGCGGGAAAAACGACCCTTTTCAAACTCATAACCCGTCTTTACGAACCGAAGAGCGGCGAAATCCGTTTCGGAAACGAAGATATAAGCAAATTCAATCTTACCGAATGGCGAGACAGGTTCGCTTTCGTCTTCCAGAAAAACCCGCTTGTTGAAGGCAGAGTAAAGGAAAATATCGAATTCGGTCTTGACAGGGAAGTAACGGACGAAGAGCTTGCCGATGTAGCCAAAAAGGCGAACTGCTACGACTTTGTTATGGCAAAACCCGACGGCTTTGACGCCGAAGTGGGTCTTAACGGCTCGAACTTCTCGGGAGGCCAGGGACAGTGCATTTCCATTGCCCGTGCAATGCTCCGAAATACCGATTATTTATTGCTTGACGAAGCGACAAGCAACCTTGACGTCGTGAGCGAGGCTGCCGTTACCGAAGCGATGGATAATCTTATGAAAGATAAAACCACCGTCATGATAGCCCATAACTACGCGGCGACCAAAAACGCCGACTATGTTATCGTTATGAAAGACGGAACCGTAGAAGCTGCGGGCTCTCCCGAAGATCTTCTCGAAAACAACGATTATTACAAACTGTTTGCAAAAACTCTCTGAAACGAGGCAAAAGAATGCAGAAATTATTGGCAGAACTCAATATAGGAGAAATCGTGTCGGGTTTCGAACTCATCAAAAAAGAATATGTAGAATCGAAATCCGCATATCTCTATACTCTCAAACACTCAAAAACGGGTGCCGATCTTTACTATTTTGACAGGGCGGACGAAAACAAAACCTTTGCGATAAGTTTTAAGACCCTGCCAGAAGACAGCACCGGCGTTTTTCATATTCTCGAACACAGCGTGCTCTGCGGCTCGGAAAAATTCCCTGCAAAAGACCCGTTCGTGTCTCTTTTGCAAAGCTCGATGCAGACTTTTCTCAATGCGATGACATATAGCGACAAGACTCTTTATCCTGTTTCGAGCAGGAACGAAAGAGATCTTTTCAACCTTATGAAAGTCTATCTTGACGCGGTCTTTTGTCCTCTTATCTATAAGCGTCCCGAAATTTTCATGCAGGAGGGCTGGCATTACGAATTCGAAAGCGAGGACGCCGAACCCTATTATAACGGAGTCGTTTTCAGCGAAATGAAAGGCGTTTTTGCCGATGTCGACAGCCTTATGGCGGACGAAACGGAAAAACTCCTTTATCCCGATACAAGCTACGGCTTTGTCAGCGGCGGTCATCCCGAAAACATTCCCGACCTCACTTATGAAAAGTTTATCGCGACCCACAAGCGTTTTTATCACCCGTCAAACGCGAAAATTTTCTTTGACGGACATCTCGATATCGACGCGGCTCTCGGATATATAAACGACGAATATCTGTCGAAATACGACTGTAAAAAGCCCGATTTCGACTTTGTCGTTCAGACCCCGAAACCCGCCGAAAACACAATTTCTTATGAGGCGAGAGAGGGCGAAGAAAACTTTGCCCAGATGACCGTTTCGAAAATTCTCTGCCTTTATTCCGATGTCGAAAAAGTGTACGCCGCGAAAATCCTTGCGGATTACCTCACTTCGACAAACGAATCTCCGCTGAAAAGAGCTTTTCTCGAAAACGGACTTGCCCAGGATATCACCCTCGAAATAGGCGACGGAATTTTTCAGCCGTTTGTCGCTCTTATCGTAAGAAATACCGATAAGGAAAAATTCGCGGAAATCAAAAAATTCTTACCCGAAGCCGTAAAGAAGATAATCGCGGGCGGTCTTAATAAAGAAGCTC
>CAKSPP010000054.1 GCA_934481505.1 uncultured Eubacteriales bacterium | reverse complement strand
ATATAAACACCTGTAACAATTCTTACTTTTCTGAGTTGTTTTCCTGTTAAAAACATAATAGAACCGCTCCTAAATTATAGTGAAGAGTGAATAGTGAAAAAGTAAAAATCGGCAAGCATCTGATGATGCCTGCCGATTTCTGGTCGGAGTATCGGGATTTGAACCCGAGGCCTCTTGGTCCCGAACCAAGCACGCTACCAGCTGCGCTATACCCCGTAACGAATAACAGTATACCACATTTTCAGGCGTAATGCAAGTGGTTATTTATGAATTTTCTGAAAATAAATCGGGAGAGGCTTCCATAATAAATAAAAACCTCTCCCCTGCATTTTTATTTTTTCTTTGAAGTTACGGCATTAAGAATATAAACGCAGGCAATTATTACCGCGGTTACGATAAATACGCCGAGATAGCCCTTGCCGATTACCGGAAGTGCGTTCAAAAAGTTTTCTACCGAAATTGTCATAATTCTGTACCTCCGTTAAGCCATGATCTGACGGACAAGAGCAAGGATAAGACCGCCTGCGATAACAGACGCAATCTGGCCGGAAACATTGACGCCTATTGAGTGCATAAGCAAAAAGTTCTGATCGTCTTCTTCAAGTCCCATTTTGTGAACGACGCGTGCGGACATCGGAAACGCCGAAATTCCCGCAGCACCTATCATCGGGTTTATCTTATTTTTGCAGAAAATGTTCATTATCTTCGCAATCATTACTCCGCCTATTGTGTCAAAGACGAAAGCTACAAGTCCGAGGCACATGATAAGGAGAGTGGTCGGCTGCAAAAATTCTTCCGCCGTCATTCTCGAAGCAATGGTTATTCCGAGGAATATGGTTATAAGATTTGCGAGAACGTTCTGTGCGGTATCGGAAAGAGAATTAAGAACTCCGCATTCTCTGATAAGATTTCCGAACATCAGAAATCCGATAAGAGCGACGGCATCGGGAGCGATAAATCCGACGATTACCGTAACGGCAATCGGGAAGATTATCTTCGTCGTTTTCGAAACCGTTCTGTTGGAAGACTGCATTCTTATCAGTCTTTCCTTTTTGGTCGTACAGAGCTTTATTATAGGAGGCTGAACTATCGGAACAAGAGCCATATATGAATACGCCGCAACCATTATCGCCGCAGTATAGGTCGAACCGAGTTCATTTGCAACGAAAATTGAAGTAGGTCCGTCCGCCGCACCTATTATCGCAACAGACGCAGCGTCGTTTACCGAAAAGCCGAAGAGCGACGCCAAGCCGAAAGTGAAAAATATACCGAACTGAGCCGCAGCACCGAATATCATAAGTTTCGGGTTTACAAGCAGCGGTCCGAAATCGATCATCGCACCTATACCTATAAATAGGATAAGAGGCATAAGCTCGTGACCGTCAATTCCTATATGGAACAAATAGTCGATTACATCTTTTGCACCCGACATCGGCAGATTTATAAAAATAGCTCCGAAACCTATCGGCAAAAGAAGCGACGGTTCCATTTCCTTTTTAATGGCGAGAAATACAAGTATTCCGCCGATAGCAATCATTACTATCTGCTGCCATGTAATGCTCAGAAATCCTTCAATTAAAACGTTCAATCAAGACATCCTTTCAATAATAATAATAATAATATTATTATTAGGTGATAATATATCAGAGAAAAACCGAAAAGTCAAGCAAATTTTATTCGGTTATTTCCATAGAATAACTATATGAAAAATCTTCGCCGATAACAGTTATTGTCGCAGTACCCGGACGGGTGCGTTTACTTATCTTCCATTCCCACTTTATCGTCCCGTCTTCCGCTGCGATTTTCGGTTCAAGACCTTTTGCCTTGCTTTCCGAACCCGACGGATAAATGACTTTGATTTTATATTCGGCTCCCGGCGTAAGGTTAAACATATAAACGGCGGCGGTGTTCCCTCTTTGTATGGGATTTGTAAAACCTCTTAAATAATTGTATTTCAGAAGATTCCTGCGGTTTTCATATTCTTTTGCGAGTTTTGAATCTCTGAAAACAAGACGCCCCATGTAGTCGGAACATTTGACAACATTTCCGTTATACAGAGTAAAATCATAATACACGGTTCTCTTCCATACTCTGAAAACATCTTCGCCGTTGTTGTCAGTCGTATACTCCGCATAATCAAATTCTTCGACACCGTCATCCGCAAGAATTTTGATAACCGTATCGGCAATCTCGCCGTCCATTCCCGCTTTTGAAAGAACAGAAGCAGGAGTGATCAGCTCTCCGTTTTCGGTAATGTTATCGATAGTTCTTACAATCTGATCGTCAGATGCCGTAAATTCCGAAGAAAGATAAAAGACAGAAACGATCAGTAACAGAGCAAGTAATGTCCGTTTCATAAATATCAGCCTTCTTTGGTGATTTTAATCCGCGAACATTATACCACAAATTTTTCCAAATTTCAACACAATTTTACAAAAAAATATGACCCGCTTATGCAGGTCATAAAATTTACGCTGAAAACTCAGATAGTTCTGTCTTTTCCAAGGAAGAAAACAGCGACGGTTCCGGGACCGGAATGGCTTCCTATAAGAGCTCCGATATCAAATATCTGAACGTCTCCGTCGATTTTCGGAAATCTCTCTTTTATCATTGCCGCAACTTTTTCGGCATCTTCGCGGCACGCGGACTGGCTCATAAAGCATTTGCCCGAATAGTCAAGTCCGTCCTGTGCGGTTTCTTCCATGCTGTCGACAATAGCCTTAATAACCGCGGTCTTGCCTCTTATCTTCTTTCTCGGAATGAGTTTGCCCTCGATATTCATATTGAGAAGCGGGCAGATTTTGAGGATCGTGCCGAAAACTCCGGCGGTTCTCGAAACTCTTCCGCCTTTAATATAAAATGTAAGGTCGGTGGAGAAAAACCAATGGTTGAGTTTGAGTCTGTTTTCGATAAGCCAGTTTCTTATCTCTTCGATAGACTTACCCGAATCACGCATATCCGCAGCTATCGCCATGAGAAGTCCGTATCCGGAGGACGCACCGAGGGAGTCTACAACATAGATTTTTCTGTCGGGATATTTAACGGAAAGATCTTCCGCCGCGATTCTTGCGGAATTATATGTTCCCGAAATGCCGGAAGAAAGCGTTACATGAAGAATGTCATGTCCCGCTTCAAGCATCGGAACGAAATATTCCTCGTATTCATCTATATTGCACTGTGTGGTTTTGGTTTCCGCACCGTTTTCCATTGCCTTGTAAAAATCGGCGTTTGAAATCGTTTTTCCGAAATCGTCGGTCATTTTTTTTCCGTCGAGGAAATAGTGCATATGAAGACAACTGATATTTTTTTCTTCGAGATATTCTGCCGTAAGGTCAACTGCGGAACAGCAGCTGAGAATAAAATTACTCATAGTTCTTTCCTTTCGTCTGTGTCGTTATATTTCCATTTTACAGACAAACGCCAAAAAAGTCCACCTACTGAACCGTTTTTCGATTATACTGTTATTTTGGAAAATTCGCCGTTCGGTTTTTAGTTTTCTACGCAAAAAAAAGGAACTCTACAAACCGTAGAATTCCTTATGGTTGACGCAAATTATTTCCGTCTTTTCCTGGATTTAAGTCTGAAACAAAGCCAAATAATAATTTCAGCCGGGATACCGAGTAAGAAAAGCAGCCACCAGTTATATGAGAGAAACGCGACATAAACCGAGGCAATAATTCCCCAAACAAGAGCCGAAATATATAGAAAACTCAATATCCGTTTTCCCCAAAGGGCATTTTCGACGATAAGAACTATCATCGAAACGGGAATTGCATATACAAAAATCTGCCATTCGTTTATTCCGCAAAGCAAAAGAACGATAAAAACGAAAAATGCGAGAGTATATGTTCCGAGAAAAGATATCTGCGTTATCGTTTTATATTTGTTTCTCGCTTTCGGTTTTTTAGCGTCGTCGGGGTGTTCTTCAAGAAGATAATCGACCGAAACTTCAAAAATTCCGGCAAGTTTTTTTAAGACATAGGCGTCGGGGACAGACTCCCCTCTTTCCCATTTTGAAACAGCCTTATCCGAATAGTTTATTTTTTCGCCGAGTTCGAACTGCGTGTAACCGTTGGCGACACGAAGTTCCGCAATATTCTTTGCAACCGTTTTTCTGAACTGTTCCATTCCGCACCTCCGCTCTTTATAAATATTATAATACAGGGTATTTGTTACAAAATTAAGATATGACTATATAAAATTATTTACTTTTCGAAAACACATCTGAGGGAAGAACTATGCCTCCCCATTCCGAAATTTTAAGTCCGGCTCCCGCTCTGAGAGGCAGAGGTACCGTTTTCTGAACGGCAAGTTCTATCGGTTCTTCAACGGAGATCGCGATAACATAAAGTCTGCTTGCCGACTCCGATTTTTCGGATATTTCATAGGTTACTTCCGGAGAATTCGGGTCGGACGCAAGAGAAATATAGTAATAGGGACCTGTCTGCAATTTTTTCGACCAATACGAAACAAAATCCTTACTTTCCGCTTCGGAAAGTCCGAATTCTGCGGCTTTTTCGGTAAAGAAAGACTGAACTTCACCAACGGAAATGCAATAGCCTGTTGAAAGGTCATATTTTGCATTCAAAAAGCCCGTCCATGAAAGGTTTCCGTATTCCGCACCCGACGCGTCTTTCAGAAGACCGTCGTCGGAAGCGGTCATTTCCCATGAGTCGGAAGACATTTTCGGGAAAGAATCAAAAAGCATGCCGTCAAGTTTAAGCGAAATCTTCACTTTCGACGAATCTTCGGCGGGGTAAAGATAAAGATAAGACTCAAAAGAAAGCCGGTTTTCGGCTTTATCGCTGAATTTTCTGAAATATACGGGGTCGCAGTAGAAATTGTTTTTTCCGTCGGAATACATGGTGTTGCAAACGGTTACTATCCTGTCCCCAACTTTCAGATCGTCGTCATAAGAAATATCGAAAATAAGCCTCTCGGTGCTGCCGTCCGACAGCTGAACCGTAGAATATATTGCACCGTCGGTTTTTCCCGTAACAATGGAAATATTTGTATAAACTTCGTTTTTCGCAACGGAACTTGTCTGAACGAATTTCGTAACGCTGAAACCGGAAGAAGTAAAGCCTGTTTTCGGAACGGAAACAAGAATTAGTCTGTATTTCGGACCGTTATCGGAAGTCTGAGATATTGCCTTCGAAAGTTCGACCGAAAGTTCTCCCTTGCCGGAGGAATATTTAACATCGGTAACAGTGTTTATCGTATTTCTTTCGTCTTCGGTATAGATAAAGACGAGGTCGTGGGACGAGAAGAAATCCGCCGTATATTTTTTCGATTCGGGGTCGATTATCTGCCCGGGAGTCGAAGTATTTCCGTTTTCGGAAAGCATATAAAACTTCATATAATCAAGGAAGTTTTCATATTCGAGAACTGTCGTCGTTATAACGATATTACTTTCCTCATTCGGGGAAAAATCTTTAAGACGGACAAAATCAATGATTTCATAATCGAAATCAATACTTCCGGAATCGTTTTCGTCTATTCCGAGACAGCCCGCAAGCGAAAACAGCATTACACAGGCAAGCAGTATTAACAGAAATTTTTTCATTGTATTCTCCTCCGTCGTCAGTTTTTAATGATTTTTCCTCTTACGGTTCGCAGATATCCGCGTTTTTCCGCAATGTCAAGAGAAAATGCAAGGTGATTTTTAACTTTCTCGGTAACTCTTGAAAATCCGAGAATTTTTATGAGTTCGCGTTCTGCTGCGGAAACGGTGATTATATCGTAAGCACCGACAATATATTTATATACGTTTGCAAGCTCCGCAGGCGAAATATCTGTGATATCACGGCGGAAGCCTCCGCTGTCCGGCATTCTAAAAGTCGAATACGCCTTATAATCGTCTTTTGTATTCCAATAGAATTTACTGTCGCCGGCGTTTTCGGTAAAGATATCAAGCCCGGAAGCAAGTTCTTCTATTTTATTTTCAAGCCTTGTTCCGCAGCGGTCAATTCCCCAATGAGAAAGAACTCTTTTGCTCAAAACTCTTAAACTTACGGGGCTTTCCGCCGAAACGACCGTCAAGATATCCTTGCGGATATCGGGATTATTATATGCCGCGACAAATTCTTCCGCGGTTTCGGAAAGGTCTTCGCCGTCAAACACGCAAACCGAATATCTTTGGAATTCGGCTTCGGTAAAAGGCTCGTCGGTGTTTTCAATTTCAGATTTCTTTATCGGCTTTTTCTTTTCGGAAAGAATTAAAGCCGAGAGTCTGTCCGCCGGAAAAACAGTTTGAACAAAATAGCCTTGTTTTGCGAGTTTTTCGGCGATTTCGGCTTCGCTTATGACGCTGCTGCCTATTCCGTAGATAAGAGCGGTTTTCTTCTCTTCTCCGAAATAAATTCTGTCAAAAGAGCCGCTTCGTGTATATGTATTTCCTCCGACGGCAACCGAATCGGGAAGCCAATCGGATTTCTTACCGGAAATTTTTTCGCTGTATTTTTCGGGGACAATTCCGCCCGAAGAAAGATACCGCATATAGCCCATAAACATAGCGACGGGCGAAGAAAGATATTCGTTTCCGTAAGCCGCGTTAAGATCAAAGGAAGAAATGACCGAGATTTTTTTCTTTGCTCCCGCAAGGTAACGGACAAGAATTTCTTCATTTACAATATTCCCGAAGGAGTTCGCGTATCGGCTTATTTCCGAATAGTTCCCGGAATATGCGGTTGTGATGATAAGATAATCGCAGCTGTTTTCCGATTCGCATATCTTTTCGACCGTAAGCGAGATATTTTCGGGAACAGTCATATTTTTATCGATAAAAAGTCTGACGGCTTTTGCCTGTTTTTCTGAAAACGCAGCAATTTTAACGGTGTTTTTGCTCTTCTTTTTGAATATTTCGGAAAGAACCGAGAATATTTCGGATATTTCCTCTGCGTTGACGCCTTTTTCGGAAACTCCCGTTGTTTTTATAAACTCTGTTTTTCCGCCGTAAGGCAAAAGCCTTAGCGAAGAATTATAGAAAGCCTTATTTGCAAACAACGCAAACTCGGTGTTCACATCGGAAGAAACTTCGGAATATTTCTCGACAGGATATCCGCTTTCGGTCACATAGGAAAGCAGCTTTCCCGAATTCAGAGATTTATCGGCGACAAGAATGAGTGCCGAATACTTTTCCGCAGCTTCGTTTATAAGGTCGGCATCTGTTCTGCCGTTATCGAAAACGACGAGAAAATCTTTCTTTTCCGACGGCTGAATTTTATCCTGCACGACGGAATTTGCGAAAAACAGAACCGAAGAAATTTCGGGATAAGTTTTTACAAAGCGGCTGAAAGGCTTGATATCGGCTTTTTCCGCCTCTTCTTTAAGCTCCTTTTTTTCCTTTGACGAAACATCGAAAAGAGCCGAAAGAATTCTTGACGAAACGGCAGAATTTTCTTTTGCAAACAGAGCTTTTCTTACGGTAAGGATACTGTCCGAACGCTTTTTGAAAAAGCCCGAACCGTAACGCAGAAGTTTTCCGTTTTCCTTTACATATGCAGATACAACGGAAACGGCGACGGATTTCAAGAAAGCGGGTTTCAAATTTTCTATATCGGAAAGTTTATCGAAAAGAAAAGAGAGTCCTCTCTTTTCCATTTTGTTTTTCACGGACGAAAACTTTGCAAAACTGCCGAAAGAGCCTACTTTTTCCGAAAATTCGGAAGCTGTATCGAAAACAGAACCCGTTCCCCTGCTCCAAAGATTTTCAAAATCGCATTTGCAGATTTCGGAAATTTCTTTTTCGATTTCTTTGAGTTCTTCAAAACTGACAAAGGTCATCTTGAATAGAGGCGAAAACTTCTTGCAGAAGCCCTCGAAATCGGTGATTTTTTCGGTTATAAAATGCTTCGAAACAGTTCCTCTCGAAAAATGTGTGACGGCGGCTTTCAGTTTCAAGGCGTTTTTATAGCAGTTTTCAAAGGCGTCCCATTCGCAATAGCCGCGGTTCCAGACCGCACCGAATACAGGAGCAACCGACGAACCGAGAGCGAAGACTCTGTCTCGGTTTTCTTTATATTCACGAAGTTTTTCAAGTATCGGAAGAACATCGTCGGTCTTGACTTTTGACGGGTCAAAGGCGAATGCCGCAACGCGCTTTCTTATTTTACCGAACTCGAAATTTCTTGTTACGGAGCGTTTTTCGGCGTCGTTTTCGAATACAAAGGTTCCTGTTTTTCCGTATTCAGCAAAGCGTTTTATAAGAAATTCATAT
>CAKSPP010000053.1 GCA_934481505.1 uncultured Eubacteriales bacterium | reverse complement strand
GGTTTTTGACGCCCTCGGAGCACAGACCTTTGTAATAGGAAACACCCCCGACGGACTCAATGTAAACAAAGACTGCGGCTCGACGCATATCGAAAATTTACAGGCTCTCGTAAAGGAGAAAAATCTCGACGTAGGCTTTGCTTTCGACGGCGACGCCGACCGCTGCATCGCGGTTGACGAAAACGGAAAAGTCGTTGACGGGGACGGAATTCTCTATGTTCTCGGAAACAGACTCAAAGCAAAAGGGACACTCGACAAAAACAAAATCGCCGTGACCGTCATGTCGAACACAGGGCTTTTCAGAGCTCTCGAAGACGCCGGGATAGGATATGAAATAACCGCCGTCGGAGACCGCTTTGTTTATGAAAAAATGGAAGAAGAGGGCCTGCGGCTCGGCGGAGAGCAGTCGGGACACATAATCATCCGAAAATACGCGACGACGGGCGACGGACTTCTGACGGCGATAATGCTCACCGAAGAATTAAGAGACAAAAAGTTGACCCTTTCGAAGCTTTCGGAGCCTGTCGTATTATTCCCGCAGATAACGAAAAACGTAAGGGTAACCGACAAAAACGCCGCAATAAACGACGAAATGTTATTGAAAAAATGCGAAGAAATAAACGCCGAACTCGGCAGAAACGGCAGAGCCGTTCTGCGTGCAAGCGGAACCGAACCGGTGCTTCGGATAATGCTCGAATGTGAAAGCGAAGAAAAGTGCGAAAAATACATTTCGACGCTCTATTCGATAGTAAAAAAGAGAGGATATTGCTGTGAATGATAAAGAAATAAGAACGGCGGCACTTTTCGACTGCGACGTTTCCTATATAAAAGAAATCTTCGAAACAAGCGAATATCCGTGGGAGATAATCGGAAAAATTTCGACTCTCGCAAAGGAACTTGCGGAAAGAGGAATTCCCGGATTTACCGAAATAAAACCCGGCGTTCTCGTCGGAGAAAATGTTAAAATATACGAAACCGCAACAATTGAGCCGCCCGCGATTATCGGCAAAAATTCGGTCGTTCGTCCCGGAGCGTTTATAAGAGGGAACGTGATAACGGGCGAAGGCTGCGTTATCGGCAACAGCAGCGAACTCAAAAACTGCGTATTGTTAAACGGCGTTCAGGCACCCCACTATAACTATATCGGAGACTCGGTTCTCGGAAACAAGGCTCATATGGGAGCAGGCTCTATATGTTCAAATCTGAAAGCCGACAAGTCGGAAGTTATTGTCCGAGGAGAAAAAGTTTACAAGACGGGACTTAAAAAATTCGGAGCCGTTCTTGCGGACGGAGCGGATATCGGCTGCGGTTCGGTCTTAAACCCCGGAACGATAATCGGAAAACACACAAATGTATACCCTCTCGTTTCGGTAAGAGGAATAATTGACGGAAAAAGAATTGTAAAAGCGGCGGATAAAATCGCCGTAAAAGAGGAAAGAAAAAGATGTGCGGAATAATAGGATACACAGGGAGAGAAAGTGCGAAAAACATTGTAACCGACGGACTTTTCGCTCTTGAATACAGAGGCTACGACTCGGCGGGGATAGCAATTTCGGACGGAAGAAAAATAAGAACCTTGAAATGCGGCGGAAGAGTTAAGACCCTCGAAAACGAAGCGGAAAACGCGTTTTTACCCGGAACCTGCGGCATAGGTCACACCCGCTGGGCAACCCACGGAAAACCCGACGAGAAAAACGCTCATCCGCATGAATCGAGAACCGTGATTCTGGTTCATAACGGAATTATCGAAAACTGGGCGGAGATTAAAAAACAACTGATTTCCGACGGCTATTATTTTGAAAGCGAAACCGACACCGAATGTGCGGCTCACCTTATCGACAGCGAATTTAAGAAGACAAAAGACCCCGTTTCGGCGATATATTCGGCGTGCGAAAAAATCAGAGGTTCTTACGCCTTTGCGATAATTTTCAAGGATTTTCCCGAAGAAATATACGCGATACGCAAGGACAGCCCGTTAATCATCACCAAAGCCGAGGACGGAACTTATCTCGCGTCGGATATCCCGGCTTTGCTGCCGCACGGAAAAGCGTTTATCCGTCCCGACGAAAACACCGTCTGCAAAATAACGAAAAGCGGTGCGATCTTTGTAGGAAAAGACGGAACAATTTCGACACCGACGGCGGAAACTTTTGACGGAGACTTTTCCTCCGCACAAAAAGACGGATTTGAAACATTTATGCTCAAAGAAATCAATGAGCAGCCCGAAGCGATAAAAAGAGCACTTTTCCCGAGGATAAACGAAGAAAATCTCCCAGATTTTTCGGGCGACAATATCCCCGAAAAAATATGGTCGGAAACGGAAGAAATTTCGATTATAGCCTGCGGTTCCGCTCTTCACGCAGGGCTTATCGGAAAACAACTTATCGAAAGCCTTTCGGGCGTTCGCGTAAATGTAAATATCGCGTCGGAATACAGATATACTCCGCCCGTTGAAGCAAAAAACGCCCTGATAATTCCCGTTTCGCAGTCGGGAGAAACCGCCGACACGTTGGCGGCTCTCCGCCTTGCAAAAGAAAGCGGCAAAAAAATTCTATCAATAGTCAACGCCGAGGGTTCGGCAATCGCAAAGGAATCGGATTTCACCGTCTATCAGAAAGCGGGACAGGAAACAGCAGTCGCAACAACAAAAGGATACGCGACGCAGGTCGTTTTATTTGCCTTGATAGCCGTAAAAATCGCCCTTGCGAAAAATAAAATTTCCGAAAAAGAGGCGAAAAAGCTCTGCACCGAACTTTCGGAAAATCTTCCCGAAAAAGTCTCGGAAATCATATCTCGCAGAGACGAAATAAAAAAAATCGCCGAGAAAATAAAGGATAAAGACGACCTTTATTTCATCGGACGAGGAACGGATTTTGCCGTCGGAAACGAGTGTTCGCTCAAATTAAAGGAGATTTCGTATATCCACAGCGAAGCCTACGCCGCGGGGGAACTTAAACACGGAACGATAGCCCTTATAGAAAAAGGAACGCCCGTAATTTCCCTTGCAACCGACCCGAAATTCTACGAAAAGACCGCAGGAAATATCCTCGAAGTCAAGGCTCGCGGAGCGTTTGTCATTCTCGTCTGCGGAAAAAATTTTAAGAACGCTGAAAGCTGTGCGGATGTGGTTTTCCGCCTTCCCGAAGACAAAACACACCTCCCGGCAGTCGTCTTTTCGCAGCTGCTTGCCTACGAAACCGCAAAACTCCGAGGCTGCGACGCCGACCGTCCCCGTAACCTCGCGAAATCGGTTACGGTGGAGTAATCATATAGCAAAGAAAACGGACGCCGTAATTACAGCGTCCGCTTTCTTTATTTCAAATGATTCAAAACAAATTTTATCAAGATATTTTATACTTTTTATATATCCGCCCATAGATATAAGCAAGAAGCGGAAGTCATTCGGAACTTGCAGTTTGATTACCCTATGGAATTACACGACACTCAAACAACAGTCGGAGCGAGCGGGATGTAAACGCAGTTTGATTACCCTATGGAATTACACGACACTCAAACAGGTTGTCGTTTTTTAAGCGTTCTCGCAATGTTTGATTACCCTATTATACGAATGTAAGTTTGTTACCCTATGGACTTACACGCGAGTTCAAATAAGGATTTTCCGAAATCGTCGGCTCTGTCCGACTGTGCAACGGCACTACGCTTTCCTTTGGGAAGGCGTTTTTTCTTTATGTCGGAAGTATAACATACTTATTACAAAATTGCAATACATTGTTTACATAAAAAACCCATTCCGCAATGGAATGGGTTTTTTATGTAATAGGATACCCCGAAAGCTTTTTTCGCAGAGTTTTCCAGTCGGGGACGAGTTTTGCGACTTCGGAATAGAACGCTGCGGAGTGGTTCGCCTGTTTTAGGTGGGCGAACTCGTGGACAACAACATAGTAAACGCAGTCGTCGGGGACGAATGCCAATGCTGTCGAAAAGGTGATTATCCGTTTTTTCGGTTGGCAGGAGCCCCACCTCGATTTCATTTTCCTAAATCTTATTTCGGGAGGTTGCCCGTCCGAAAATGCTGATTCTTTAAGGACTTTTTCGCACATCGGAAGGATTTTAGCGGCACAGTATTCCCTGAAAAACTTTTCGAGAATTTTCCGTTTCGCCTCTTCGTTTTCGGGATCTTTTGCGAAAACAATAATTTCATTTTCCGAAAGGGCAACGGTGTTGTTTCCTTTTTCAATTCGGATGGAATGCCTTTTGCCCGAAATCAGGACGGTTTTTCCGTCTTCGATTTTTTCGGGGACGGCTTTTTCTCTTTTCTCAAAACCGTCGAGTGTTTTCAGAATAAAATCCGCTTTTGAGAGAATAAACCGCTCGATTTCCGCTTCCGGAACGCCGCGGCGAACCGAGACAGAAATCCCTTTATCGGGACTTATCCGCATGTTTAAGTTCTTCACCCGCTTGCGTTCGAGAGTGTATTCCACACGCCGATTTCCGAGGTTTACGGTTTTGGTCATTTCAGAATTTTACCGTTTCTTCGGGCTTCGTAAAGGAAGAGAATACGGCGGTAGCGTTTTTGAAATACCAAACCTGTGTGTTGCCGTCGTCGGGGGAATAAAGGCTTTTGAGTTCGGGGTATGCGTCAAGCATCGAAACTCTCGCTTCTCTTCTGTCGTCTTCAACGAGTTCTCCCGAAATGCGGAGCCAGTCGCCGCCGCACATCGCACATATTTCGACGTTCGGATTTGCGGCAAGCTGTTTTGCCACCGCTTTCTTTTTGCCTGTCTGAATATAAAGCCGACCTTCGAAAATATGGGCGGTTCCGAAAGGTCTTACTTTCGGCTTGTTGCCGTCGACCGTCGCAAGATAATATGTTCCCGCGTCTTTTAAGAATTTACATACTCTTTCCATAGCTTATCCTCACTTAATATTTTTTCCGAGTTCATATGCTTTTTGAAGTCCCGCGTTTCCCTTTATATCGCCGGGAGCGTTTACCCCTCCGACAAAGACTGTTCCTGCAAGGTGTGCACGCTCAAAACAGTCTATCCAGCCGCAGATACCCTCTTCGGCACGCTTCGGAACATATTCTTCATCTTCTGCCGCCGTCGAAAGAACATAAACATCCTTGAAACGATAATCGGAATCATAAAGCGGATTTGCACGGTCGAGAACCGTTTTTAACTGACCGCTCATTTCATAATAATATATGGGCGTTGCGAAAACAAGAACATCCGCATCGTGAATTTTTTCGTTGATTTCGGCACAGTCGTCCTTTATAACGCACTTGCCGGTTTTTTGACAGGAAAGGCAGCCTATGCAGAAATTTATTTTCTTGCCGCCGAGATTTATTTTCTCGACTTCGTTTCCGCTTTCTTTTGCTCCGCGGATAAATTCGTCGGCGAGCATTTCGGAATTGCCGTTTCTTCTCAAACTTGAACTTATAACCGTAATCTTCATATAAAAAGCTCCTTTCATACGCCTTAATTATATCACGCTTTTTTCGGTTTTGCAACTCTTGAAAAACATTTTCCGCCGTGGTATAATCGTTAGAAAGAGGTGATAATATGTCCGACTGGAATTCGGCTCAATATCTGAAATTTGAAAAGGAAAGAACACAGCCTGCGGCGGATCTTCTTTCGCGTGTTTCCGGCTTTTCGCCCGAAAAAATTCTTGACGCAGGCTGCGGACCGGGAAACAGTACAGCTCTGCTTGCAAACCGCTTCGGGACGGAAAAAGTTCTCGGAATTGACGCGTCGGACGATATGTTAAAAAAGGCAAGAAAAAAGCACCCAGATATACATTTCGAAAAAGCGTTTTTGCCCGACGGAATTTCGGAATTCGGGGAGTTTGACCTTATCTTTTCGAACGCCTGTATCCATTGGATTCCCGATCACCAAACGCTTATCCCGTCGCTCTTTTCTCACCTTTCGGAGGGCGGCAGGCTTGCGGTTCAGATTCCGTATAAAAGAAAATCCGTTTTTTACGGGCTGCTGTTTTCGCTGCTTGATAAGAAATGGAAAAAATTAAAGGAAATTCGGCTTTTTAACGAGCTTACGCCGGAGGAATATTACGATATTCTTTCGTCGCTTTCAGCCGATTTTTCAATCTGGGAATCGGAATATTACCACACGGTAAATTCTTTCGACGATATTATCGGGTGGTATGAGGGGAGCGGTCTGCGCCCGTATTACGATGTTCTGTCTCCCGCGGAAAAAGAAGAATTTATCGCCGACTTAAAGAAACTTATTTCGGAAAATTTCAAAATACAGCAGAACGGCAAGATAATTTTGAAAATGCCGAGACTGTTTTTTACCGTTACAAAAGACTGAAAAAAATCCCCCGATTCGGGGGATTTTTTAATTTTCGTATTCCTTTTTTATCCACGCCATAAGAAGATTTACTATCTTTTCCTGCTCTGTTTCGGAAAGAGGGTGCCCTTTCGGGACTTTATACCACTTTTCAAGGCAGCCGCGGCAGCAGCAGGCACAGGCGTGCTGCGAAATAAACACCGGGTGACCTCTCATCGGCGTTTGCTTTCCGTCGTTTTTCGGATTTGCCGGGGCGAGCCTTTCCGCAATAAACCTTTCGGCGTGCTTTCTTATTTCGTCAAGCCCCTTTTCGGCAATATAGGCTTTGTCCTTTTGTGAAAGGTGAAATTTTGCTCGGAACGGCGATTTTTTCAGCTTTTCGAGAGCTTCGGCTATCGTCTGCATTACATATACCCGTATTTCTTTCTTTTTGCAAAGAGGAAGACCGCGGTTGCGGAGACTGCGGCGGCTTCGGCAGCGACAAGCGAAAACCAAATGCCGTCAACATCCCACAAAAGGGGAAAAATTATAACGGCGGCGACCTGAAAAACAAGCGTTCTCAAAAAGGAAATAAGGGCGGAGGTCAAGCCGTCGTTTAATGCGGTGAAAAACGACGAGCCGTAAATCGCAAATCCCGAAAATAAGAAAGAAAAAGAAAAAATCATAAATGCGTGCGTCGTTATTTCGAGAAGTTCCGGATCATATCCGACGAATATCGAAGACATCGGCTTTCCGAAAAAAACGCCTGCGGCAAACATAAAGACCGCACAGAAAAAGGTTATAACAAGGCTTTTTTTAAGCACACTTTTCAGTTCGTCTCTGTTTTTTGCTCCGAAATTAAAACCGACAATAGGAGCACTGCCGACCGAATATCCGATAAAGAGAGCCTGGAAAATCATTCCGACATACATCAGAACGCCGTAGGCGGCAATCCCGTTTTCGCCGGCATAGTGCAGCAGGCTCGCGTTGTAAAGCATACTTACAAGCGACATCGAAACATTGCTCATAAATTCGGAAGAACCGTTCGCACAGGTTTTCCCTATCGCTTTTATATCAAACTTGCATTTTGAAAGCCGCAGAACGCTGCTGTTTTTCTTTGAAAAATATATATTAGGAATAATTCCGCCGACAAACTGGCTTAAAGCGGTCGCGACAGCCGCTCCGACAAGTCCCCATTCAAAAACGGCGACAAACAGGGCGTCAAGCACCATATTCGTACAGCCCGACGCTACCGTTACGGCAAGTCCGAGTTTTGGTTTTTCCGCAGTCGCGAAAAGACATTGGAATTCATATTGCATAATATAAAACGGCAACGCCGCGAGAATTATTGTTCCGTAAATCACGCTGTCTTCGAGAATTTGCCCCTCGGCTCCGAGCAAAACCGCAATAGGGCGGAGAAAAATTATTCCGAGAACCGCTATTATAACACCGAGGGCCGCAGCAACGAAAACAACAAGCGAAAAAATTTCGTTTGCTTTTTTCTCGTCGCCCTCGCCCCTTGTTTTTGAAATAAGAGCACTTCCTCCCATTCCGAACATAAAGCCGACGCAGCCCAAAATCATAAGCACCGGCATTATGAAATTCACGGCGGCAAAGGGCGTCTTCCCGACGAAATTTGAAACGAAAAATCCGTCGACTATCCCGTATATCGAAGTGAATATCATCATTATTATCGACGGCATCGTAAAACGCAAAAGCCGTCCGTATGTGAAATGATCTGCAAGTCCCGTCATTATTGCTTCTCCGTTATCCTTTTTTTGAAATCTTCAAGATATTTTGCAGTAAGCCTGAAATAGCTTTCGACATCTTCCTTTTCCCATGAAGAAAAAACGTCGTTTTCCGCTTCGATTATTTTTTTAACGGTGTTGTCGGCAAGCGTTTTTCCTTTTTCGGTGAGCTTTATGCGTTTGGTTCTGCCTTCGCTTAAAAGCAGGATAATTCCGTCGTTTTCAAGTTTTTTGACAGCAGACC
>CAKSPP010000052.1 GCA_934481505.1 uncultured Eubacteriales bacterium | reverse complement strand
TACCGATATTAACATGGGGTTTGGTTCTTTCGAATTTAGCTTTTGCCATGGGAAATTTCCTCCTTGTTAATGTTTTGTTTTTGTTTTATTTTGTTTATTTGTTTGTATCGTTAAAAGCCGATGCTTTTACCAATCAAAATCAGTTTTTGGCTCTGCCGCCGATGATGCTTTCCTGAATGGACTTCGGAACTTCGGTGTAGTGGCTCGGTTCCATAACGTAAGCACCGCGTCCCTGAGTCTTCGAACGAAGGTCGGTTGCATAACCGAACATTTCGGAAAGCGGAACGAATGCGGTGACGGTCTGTGTGCCGCCGTCCGATTCCTGACCCTGAACCTGTCCGCGACGGGAGGTAAGGTCTCCGATAACAGCTCCGAGATATTCATCCGGTGCGGTAACGACAACTTTCATTATCGGTTCCATGATAACGGGGTCTGCTTTCTTCATGGCTTCTTTGAACGCCATAGAACCGGCGATCTTGAATGCCATTTCGGAAGAGTCGACTTCGTGATAAGAACCGTCGTAAAGAGTTACCTTAACGTCGACAACGGGATAGCCCGCGACAACGCCGCTACGCATAGCACCCTGGATACCCTGATTGACAGGCTCGATGAATTCCTTCGGAATTGCTCCTCCGGTGACTTTGTTGATAAATTCATAGCCTTTTCCGGATTCGTTCGGTTCAAGAATGATCTTGACATGACCGTACTGACCGGAACCGCCGGACTGACGCTTGTATTTACATTCGTGGTCGACGGTCTTTCTGACTGTTTCCTTATAAGCAACCTGGGGTTTACCGACATTTGCTTCGACTTTGAATTCACGGAGAAGTCTGTCTACGATAATTTCAAGGTGAAGTTCGCCCATTCCGGCGATAATCGTCTGACCTGTTTCCTGATCGGTATAGGTCTTGAAAGTCGGGTCCTCTTCGGCAAGTTTGGAAAGGGCGATGCCCATTTTTTCCTGACCTGCTTTGGTTTTCGGCTCGATTGCAACGCGGATAACCGGTTCGGGGAATTCCATCGATTCAAGAATGATAGGAGCATTCTCGTCGCAGAGAGAGTCTCCGGTGGTTACATTTTTGAGACCGACAGCCGCACAGATATCGCCGGTGTAAACTTCGTCGATATCTTCTCTGTGGTTCGCGTGCATTTTAAGGATACGTCCGAATCTTTCTCTGGAACCCTTTGTTGCGTTGACAACGGTGGTACCTGCGGAAAGTTTTCCGGAGTATACGCGGAAATAGCAGAGTTTTCCGACATAGGGGTCGGTTGCTATCTTGAAAGCAAGAGCGGAGAACGGTTCTTTGTCGTCGGGTTTTCTCTCCATGATTTCGTCCGGATCGCCGGGCTCATGACCCTGGATCGGGGGAATATCGAGAGGCGACGGCATGTAGTCGACAATTCCGTCGAGAAGCTTCTGAACGCCCTTGTTCTTGTAGGAAGTTCCGCAGAAGACGGGGACTATCTTATTGGCGATAGTGCCTGCACGGATTCCTTTTTTGAGCTCTTCGATGGTGATTTCTTCGCCTGCGAAGTATTTTTCCATCAAATCGTCGTCCTGTTCGACAACGTGCTCGATCATTTCCGATCTGTATTTCTCGGCAAGTTCTTTCATATCGTCGGGAATTTCTTCCGCTCTGATATCTTTGCCCAGATCGTCATAGTAAACGTAAGCCTTCATATCGAGAAGGTCGATTATACCTTTGAAGGTAGACTCAGCTCCGATAGGAAGCTGAACGGGAACGGCGTTACATTTAAGTCTGTCCTTCATCATTCTGACGACGCGGTAGAAATCAGCACCCATGATATCCATTTTGTTAACGTATACCATTCTGGGAACGTGATATTTATCCGCCTGACGCCAAACGGTTTCGGACTGAGGTTCAACGCCGCCCTTAGCACAAAGGACGGTTACGGATCCGTCAAGGACACGGAGAGATCTTTCAACTTCAACGGTGAAGTCAACGTGACCCGGGGTGTCGATGATGTGGATACAGTGGCCTTTCCAGACAGCCGTTGTTGCAGCGGAGGTAATTGTTATACCTCTCTCCTGCTCCTGCTCCATCCAGTCCATAGTAGCGGTACCGTCGTGGGTTTCGCCGATCTTATGGTTTACACCGGTGTAGTAGAGGATTCTTTCGGTAGTCGTGGTTTTACCAGCGTCTATATGTGCCATTATACCTATATTTCTGTATTTTTCAAGCGGGTATTGTCTTGGCATATATTTCTTTATCCTTCCTTAATAAATAGGCGTATGAAGACTTACCATTTGAAGTGTGCGAAAGCCTTGTTGGCTTCAGCCATCTTATGAGTGTCTTCTCTCTTTTTAACAGCTCCGCCCTGTCCGTTGACTGCGTCAAGAATTTCGTTAGCGAGTCTTTCTTTCATGGTCTTCTCGCTTCTCTTTCTTGCGTAACCGGTCAACCAACGAAGACCGAGTGCCGTTCTTCTTTCAGGTCTTACTTCGATAGGAACCTGGTAGTTGGAACCGCCTACACGGCGAGCCTTAACTTCAAGAACGGGCATGATGTTTTCCATTGCCTGCTCATATACTTCCAGCGGATCTTTTCCGGATTTCTCTTTGATGATATCAAAAGCGGCGTAAACGATTTTCTGGGCAACACCCTTCTTGCCGTCGTACATAACGCTGTTGATAAGCTTGGAAACCATTTTGCTGTTGTAGATAGGATCGGGCAAAACATCTCTCTTAGGTACAAAACCTCTTCTTGGCATTATACTTCCCTCCTTCATTATTGCATTCTTGCGAATGCTGATGATTTCATAGGTACTCGAAAGTGAAACTCCCGTCAATGCTGATAATATATATAAAATATGCTTTCAGCATAAAACGAATTTTTCTTTTTAGTTCTTTAACCTATTAGTTTTTGTGCAAATTACTTCTTAGCCTTAGGCTTCTTTGCACCGTACTTCGAACGGCTCTGCATTCTGTTTGCAACGCCCTGAGCGTCCAAAGTTCCTCTGATGATGTGGTAACGAACACCAGGCAGGTCTCTTACACGTCCGCCTCTGATGAGAACGACGCTGTGTTCCTGAAGATTGTGACCTATACCGGGGATATACGCCGTGACCTCCGCAAGGTTGGTCAGACGAACTCTCGCGACCTTACGCAAAGCCGAGTTAGGCTTCTTCGGGGTCTGAGTTTTAACGGTCGTACAAACGCCTCTTTTCTGAGGAGAATTCTGATCGGTGGTCTTCTTTGTAAGAGTGTTGAGACTCTTGAGAAGAGCCGGAGCGACCGATTTAACGGTAGAAGTCTGTCTTCCTTTTCTTACCAATTGGTTAAATGTAGGCATACTGCACCTCCTTTGCATATTATTCCATCACGAATTATACCACAATTCGGCGGATAATTCAAGGCGTTCATCTTTTGAAAAAATGAACTTTTTTTGTATTTTAACCGAAATTACGCTTTATAATGCGAAAAATCGCCCGTAAAGACAAAACCGTGCCGATTTCCGAAGAAACCGGCACTCTGTTTTATTTTATTACTTTTCGGTAATTTCGACGTTTCTGTATCTTTCAAGACCTGTTCCTGCAGGAATGAGGTTACCGATAATAACGTTTTCTTTAAGACCGATAAGGTTATCCGACTTGCCTTTGATAGCGGCTTCGGTAAGGATTTTGGTCGTTTCCTGGAAGGACGCGGCGCTCATGAAGGATTCTGTTGCAAGAGCAGCCTTCGTGATACCGAGAAGAACGGGAACGTATTCCATAAGAACAACGCCCTCTTCGCCTGCGTCGATTCTGTCTTGGAGAGCCTTGTTGGTTCTCATTGCCTCTATCTTATCGATTACGCTGCCTTCAAGGTAATCGGTGGAGCCTTTTGTTATGACCCTGACCTTGCGGAGCATCTGGCGAACGATAATTTCGACGTGTTTGTCGTTGATATCAACGCCCTGACGGTGGTAAGTCTTCTGGATTTCGGAAATAATGTAATCCTGAACGGCTGCCTCGTCTTTGACGCGGAGGATATCCTGCGGGTCGGAAGCACCGTTTGTGAGTTCGTCGCCGCGGTGAACGAAGTCTCCCTCCTTGACGCGGAGTTTCGCGGAATAAGGAATGAGATAGCTTCTCTCTTCGTTAGTTTCGGTATTGAAGATAACCGCATAGCGGGCGTGCTTGATTTCTTCGAAACGGACTTCTCCGTCGATTTCCGCAAGAATTGCAAGGACTTTCGGGCGTCTTGCCTCGAAAAGTTCCTGAACACGCGGAAGACCCTGTGTGATGTCGGACGCGGAAGCGACGCCTCCGGTATGGAACGTTCTCATCGTAAGCTGAGTACCCGGTTCACCGATGGACTGAGCGGCGATAATACCGACAGATTCACCGACGTTGACGGTTTCTCTTGTCGCAAGGTTTTCACCGTAGCACTTAGCACATACGCCGTAACGGCAATGGCAGGTGAGAACGGAGCGGAGTTTGACTTCCTTGATGCCTGCGGCAACGATCTTGTCAGCCTCTGCTTCTTTGATATACTGATCTTTGGAGACGATAACTTCGCCGGTCTTCGGGTCGACAACGTCGTCGACGGGATATCTTCCGACAAGTCTGGTTGCGAGTTCTTCGATCATTTCGTCGCCCTCGGAGATTTCTCTTACCCAGATACCGTCGGTAGAGCCGCAGTCGTCTTCACGAATGATAACGTCCTGCGAAACGTCGACAAGACGACGGGTAAGATAACCGGAGTCGGCGGTACGGAGAGCCGTGTCCGCCTGTCCTTTACGGGCACCTCTTGAAGAGATGAAGTATTCGAGAACGTTAAGACCTTCACGGAAGTTCGCTCTGATAGGAACGTCGATGGTCTTACCTGATGTGTTAGCCATAAGTCCGCGCATACCGCAGAGCTGACGGATCTGGTCGATAGAACCACGGGCACCGGAGACCTGCATCATCTTGATCGGGTTGAACTCTTCAAGGTGAGATTTAAGAACTTCGGTAACTTTGTTTGTGGTGTCGTTCCAGATGTTGACGACCTGGGTATATCTTTCCTCTTCGGAGATAAGACCGTGGCGGAAATGTTTGGAAATCTTTTCGACTTCGGCGTTTGCCTTTTCGATAAGAGTGTATTTATCCTCAGGGATCTTCATATCCGCAACGGAGATGGTGATCGCACCGAGAGTTGAATATTTGTAACCCTGTGCCTTGATGTTGTCGAGAACTACGGAAGTCTTTGTGATTCCGTGAACTCTGATACATCTGTTGATTATCTTTCCGAGTTCTTTCTTTGTAACGACGAAAGAAACTTCGAGATTCAAAAGGTTGTCGGGATTGCTTCTGTCGACGAATTTAAGATCCTGCGGAATAGGTCTGTTGAAGATGATTCTTCCGACAGTAGCGTCGATTATGCGGCTTTCTTTTACGCCGTCGATTTCCTTTTCGACTCTGACCTTAATGGGAGCGTGGAGACCTACTTCGCCTGCGTCGTAAGCACGCATTGCTTCGTCGAAATCTCTGAATATTTTGCCCGTGCCTTTTTCCGCGGGATTGATTATCGTAAGATAATACGAACCGAGAATCATATCCTGTGTAGGAACGGTAACAGGCTTACCGTCCTGGGGACGGAGCAGGTTGTTTGCGGAAAGCATAAGGAACCTTGCTTCCGCCTGCGCTTCCGCGGAAAGGGGAACGTGAACCGCCATCTGGTCTCCGTCGAAGTCGGCGTTGAACGCGGTACAAACGAGCGGGTGGAGCTTAATTGCTCTGCCTTCGACAAGTACGGGTTCGAAAGCCTGAATTCCGAGACGATGGAGGGTAGGTGCACGGTTAAGAAGGACGGGAGCGTCCTTGATAACGGTTTCGAGAGCGTCCCAAACGGGAGTTTCGGCTCTTTCGACCATTTTCTTTGCGGATTTGATGTTCTGAACTATTCCGAGCTCGGTAAGTCTCTTCATAACGAACGGTTTGAAGAGTTCGAGAGCCATTTCTTTCGGAAGACCGCACTGATAGATTTTCAGTTCGGGTCCTACGACGATAACGGAACGGCCGGAGTAATCGACACGTTTACCGAGAAGGTTCTGTCTGAAACGTCCCTGCTTACCTTTAAGGATCTCGGAAAGAGATTTAAGAGGTCTGTTGGAGGGGCCGTTTACGGGTTTTCCGCGGCGTCCGTTATCGATAAGGGCGTCGACGGATTCCTGAAGCATACGCTTTTCGTTTCTTATAATGATTTCGGGAGCGTGAAGTTCAAGGAGTTTGCGGAGACGGTTATTTCTGTTGATAACGCGTCTGTAAAGGTCGTTGAGGTCGGAAGTTGCGAAACGTCCGCCGTCAAGCTGAACCATAGGACGGATATCCGGCGGAAGAACCGGGATAACGTCGAGAATCATCCATTCGGGACGGTTGCCGGAAAGACGGAGAGATTCGACAACATCGAGTCTTTTGAGAATTTTGGTTCTCTTCTGACCGGTAGCGTCGACAAGCTCTGCTTTAAGTTCTTCGGAAAGGCTGTCGAGGTCGATTTCGAGAAGAAGTTCTTTTATCGCTTCGGCACCCATTCCCGCTTTGAAAGCGTCGCCGTATTTTTCTCTGTATTCCTGATAATCCTTTTCGGTAAGAGTCTGCTTCTTTTTGAGTTCGCCGCAGTCTTCACCGGGATCGGTTACGATATAAAGTCCGAAGTAAAGAACGCCTTCAAGCTGTCTGGGCGGGATATCGAGAACCTGACCGAGACGGGAGGGGATACCCTTGAAATACCAGATATGGGAAACGGGAGCGGCAAGCTCGATATGTCCCATTCTTTCTCTTCTGACTTTCGCTTTGGTTATCTCAACACCGCAGCGTTCGCAGACCTTGCCCTTATAGCGGAAACGCTTGTATTTTCCGCAGTGACATTCCCAGTCTTTCATCGGCCCGAAGATCTTTTCACAGAAAAGACCGTCGGTTTCGGGCTTCAAAGTACGGTAGTTTATGGTTTCGGGCTTTTTAACTTCGCCGTGAGACCATGAACGGATTTTTTCGGGGGAGGCAAGGCTTATGCGGATAGAGCCGAAAGTCTCGAATTCTTTTTTGGGTTCCGACGGAGCGGCGTTTTCGCTGCCGACATTTTCAATATTGTTTTCGTAATCCATCTGTCGTTACCTCCTTAATAATCCATATCTTCGTCGTCATCGTCCGAATCTTCATCGTCGAAAACGGCGTCGACAAAATCTTTTTCGTCTGCGTAATCCTCTTCCTTATCTTCTTCAAAGAAACCTTCTTTTTCGAAGTCGGGAACATAGGAATGATCGTCTCCCATTTCGTCGCGGTAGTCTTCATGCTTTCTGTTGAAGCCCATATCGTCCGCATCCGGGTCGAGAGAGGTCGAAATATCTATTTCTTCGTTGTCTTTCGAAAGAACCTGAACATCGAGGCAGAGAGCCTGGAGTTCTTTTACGAGAACCTTGAACGATTCCGGAATTCTCGGTTTCGGAATGTTTTCGCCCTTGACGATTGCTTCGAAGGTCTTGACACGGCCGACAACATCGTCGGACTTGACGGTGAGCATTTCCTGCAATGTATATGCGGCACCGTAAGCTTCGAGAGCCCAAACTTCCATTTCTCCGAAACGCTGGCCGCCGAACTGGGCTTTACCGCCGAGAGGCTGCTGCGTAACGAGGGAGTAGGGACCGGTCGAACGTGCGTGGATCTTATCGTCAACAAGGTGATGCAGTTTGAGGTAGTACATATATCCGACGGTAACTCTGTTATCGAACGGAAGACCGGTTCTGCCGTCGTAAAGCACGGTTTTGCCGTCTTTATCGTATCCTGCGAGTTCAAGACACTTGGTGATATCTTCTTCTTTTGCACCGTCGAAAACGGGGGTCATGACTTTCCAGCCGAGAGCCTTTGCCGCATATCCGAGGTGAACTTCGAGAACCTGACCGATATTCATACGGGAAGGAACGCCGAGGGGGTTAAGAACGATATCGAGAGGAGTTCCGTCCGGCAAGAACGGCATATCTTCCTGCGGGAGAATACGGGAAACGACACCTTTGTTACCGTGACGGCCTGCCATTTTATCGCCGACGGAGATCTTTCTCTTCTGTGCTATATAAACTCTGACAACCATATTGGTCGAGGGAGAAAGTTCGTTGCTGTTTTCTCTGGTGAATACTTTGACATCGACAACGATACCGTATTCGCCGTGGGGAACTTTAAGAGAAGTATCTCTTACTTCGCGGCTCTTTTCGCCGAAGATTGCACGGAGAAGACGCTCTTCGGAGGTCTGCTCGGTGTCGCCT
>CAKSPP010000051.1 GCA_934481505.1 uncultured Eubacteriales bacterium | reverse complement strand
CTTTCTATCTTGTTTACGCTTGTTTTCTGCATGGTCGTCTCTGTCGCAATGCCGATAATGACCTCCGCCGAAGAAGACACAACCGCAAGAGTTCTTGCCGACCTTCAGGGTATCCGCGATTATACCGACGGACTCGGTGTCGACAGAATAAATCTCGGCAGCAATATCGAACTCAGTGCCGCCAATAAAGCAGCTAACGGAAAAGGTCTCTGTGCAGCACTCGATATTATTATCGCAAACTACAAAGCAGATCCTTCCGATGAAAATCTTCGTGATGCAGCCGCTGTTCTTAACGCTTGGATTGCCGGCGGACACGACGCAGGCAGCATTTTCCTTACCGATAAACTTTTCGGATATTTCTATGATTTCGCAAAAGTTATCGAAGAAAAAGGTATTAAAGAAAGCGGAAGCCAAGATCTTGCTTTCACCTGGCCGATGCAGCTTAAGGATAAAAAAGACGAAAACTCCGGCTATCTTTACGCCTTTGCAAAACGTTTCGTAACCGATACCGATACATACAAGGAATTCTACGCAAACTCCAAAGTAGGCGAAGAAAAAGGCATTAACGGACTCTTCGAACACTTTATGGCAGTTGATTCTTCCCTCTATGTTGCAGGCAGAGACGCTAAGGCTGTCGCAGCAAAAGCAGAAGAAACCAAATCCGCTATGAACGCAGCTGCAACCGCTAAGGACGCTGCCGCAATTTTCCAGAGCTTTATCGAGTATATCAATGCCGACGGACATATGGTTCTTAAATCCGCTTCCGAGATGTATAAGACCCTCGCAAAAATGGATTATATCATCAAAAATATAACCGACGGCGACGCCGACACTCTTGCAACTCTTGAAGAAACAAAAGAACTTGTTGAGGAATACCTTAACGAAGTCGACGAATTCGGTATGGCTGCTTATCCTCTTGCAGGTATCGTTCAGTACAGACCCGCAGGTCAGGCTGACAGCTTCACCGACGACTCTGTTGCTTATTCCGAATCTTTCAAAGGACTTAACGACGAAGTTGTCGAACTTATAGACGCTTACGCTGAAACCGTTGATAATTATGATGCTCGTATCGCAGGCTTTGTCTATGACGATCCGTATGCTCCGATAAATAACGGCGGCAACGGTGGAAACAACGGTGGTAATAATAACGGCGGCAGCGACATCAAGAAGCCCGACAACACCGCAGACGCTCTTACCGCACTCTTCGCAGTGACCGCAATCGTCTCCGCAGGCTGTGCAGTTGCTCTCGTTAAAGCAAAGAAAAACTACAACAGATAATTGATCTGAAAAAGAAACCGGAGCCCGATTTTCGGGCTCCTTATTTTTTTGCAGTTCGACTCTTCTTTGGGGAACCATTGTTTTCGTTATTCGAACTTTGATGGCGGGGTTCGATTCTCCTACGGTTCGCCGAAACAATCTTCCAAACCTATTGTCTGTCGGGAAACTGAAGTCGGATAAAAAGGTGTTCTGTTTTAGTGAAGAGTGAAAAGTGAACAGTGAAAATGTAAAACCCCAAAGGATATCCTTTGGGGTTTTGGAGCTGATGATGCGACTTGAACGCACGACCTGCTGATTACGAATCAGCTGCACTACCGACTGTGCTACATCAGCATATTGAAGATCCGGAAACCGCCGTTCGGCGGCTGCCGAGATCTTTTTTAATATCTTCCTGTGAAATTCAGAACCTTTTCTCTTCTTATTCTCGTGCCCTGAACAAGTCCGAGACAGATATACATACTGAGAACCGAAGATCCGCCGTAACTTACAAACGGAAGCGTTATTCCGATAACTGGGGAAAGCCCCACGCACATTCCGATGTTGATTACCGTCTGAACCGCGATAATTGCGGCAACGGTCACACAGATATATTTTCCGCAATAGTCCTTTGCTTTCGCCGCGTCGCGGGCGATCAAAAAGACTATTAAAATAAGCATTACAATAACGAAAAGACAACCGATAAATCCGAATTCTTCGCCGATAATACCGAAAATAAAGTCGGTGCTGCTCGCCGGCAGAAGGTCGTTCTGGGTCTGAATTCCGTTTCCGTAACCGAGCCCCGTAAGACCTCCCGAACCGAGTGCGATTTTCGAAACGAGCGGTTGAAGTCCGTATCCGAGGGGGTCGAGTTCCGGCTGAAATCCGTAAATAATACGGGCTTTCTGATATGTCGAAAGAAATTTCCAGATAAGTGGAACTGCCGCAACGACGATAACGCCGCCTGCAATCAGATATCTGTATTGCAGTCCCGACATATATAAAAGAACGGCAAAGGCACAGAGATAAACAAGCACCGAGCCGATATCTTTCTGCAAAACAATGGGTCCCGCGTAGCAGAGAAAATGAAGTCCGAGGAATAAAATATTCTTGAAACTTGCGGGTTCTCCGCCGATTTTTCGAAGATGTGCCGACATCGTTAAGGCAAACAAGGCTTTCGTTATTTCCGACGGCTGAACCGATATGGGACCGATAAAAAGCCAGTTTTTGTTTCCGTTGATGTTCGGGGCGAAAATCGCGGTGAATAAATTCAAAAGGAATGCAAATCCGACAATATAGGGCGACAGCTCCGACAGAATGTCATAGTCGATCTTCGAAAGAATAACCATTATCAGAAATCCGATTGAAATCGCGATTATCTGAATCAGAACCGACCTTTTCTGAAGGGCGGAATCGTACATTGTCGCACTTGATATAGCTACAACGCCGAAAGCCGAAAGAGTGAGGACTGCGAGTGCCAACAGTTTATCGGCTTCTCGGATATAATTCCAAATCGCGGCTCCCACGGCGGAGAAGAAGTTCTTCACTTCAAAGCCCTCCCGGAAAATGCATTAACCTTTATATATTATATATGTAAATGCTTTTTTTGTCAATAAGAATAACATAAAACTTGAAGAAATTTCATAATTTTATATGCAGGGGAGTGATGAGATGAAAAAAGCACCGTCATTATGGCGTTTCTTTCTCGGTTGGCGGCTTATTTTCGCGATAATATATGTCGCCGGATTTTTCGCGGCAAGAGAGTTTCTACCGCAAAATACCGTTCCCGTTTTTTCTTTTGAAAACAAAAGCGTTCCGCCGAATGTGACGGTCGTCGACAAAGAAACTTTCGACATGGCAAGTCTCATATCGGCCGCCGTAAAGACAACCCCGGAAAAATGAAAGGCAACATCGTTACCCTCATTTTCTGGGGGCTTTTTTATCTTCTTGACGGCGGTAAAACGCTTATTTATATCTTTGTTTCGGCGTCATTTCACGAAAGTGCTCACATCTTTTTCTACTATATTTTCAAGGCGAGAATAAAGTCGGTAAAGGTGCTTCCGTTCGGAATTTCAGCCGAATTTTCAAGCACCTCGAAACTTTCGTTTTTCAAAGAAAACATCGCCCTTGCGGCAGGGCCTCTTTTCAATCTTATTATTGCCGCCCTTTCGTTTCTTATAAGCAAAAATTCTTTTTTTGCCGAAAACGGAGAATTTATCGCCTATAACCTTGCCTATTTTTTACTGAATATTCTGCCCGTTTTTCCTCTTGACGGCGGCAGGGTGTTTCGGAATATCCTTTTCCGCCTTTTCCCTTACGGCAAAGCGATTTTATTAAGCAAGGCGGTTTCCGCGGCTTTTATTCTGCTGCTTTTTACCCTTTCTTTGGTTATTTTTACTTTGAACTGCAGAAATTTCTCTCTTCTTCTGATATCTCTTTATCTTTTGGTCTCACTTTTTACGAAAAATGACTGAAAACGGCTGTTTTTTCTTACTTTTGTCATAAATAAGTGATAGACTGTGTTAAATACGATAATGGGGATATTTTTATATGAAAAGACCGTTTCTTGTCATGGGAACGGCAGCTTTTGCGGCGGCGTTCCTGCGTGAATTTATCTTCTTTTCAACAGTTTTCGATACTGCTTTCACGGTAATTTCGATTATCGCGATAACGGCGGCTGCAATTCTCTCGGTCGCAAGACCCGCAAAACGCGAATTCTGCGTTACGGCGGTTCTCTTTATGACCGTTTTCCTTATCGTATGCAATATCTGGACAGTGAAGAATACAAATACCGTTTCGACGGCGGACAAGTATTCGGGTTCGGTTGAAAACTGCACCGTCTATATTTACAGGGAACCGACCCTTACTTCAAAGGGCTATTACCGCTATTTCGGCAAAATCGAAAGCCCCGAAGAACTTCGCGATACGGGAATTATCTTTTACGGTTTTGACGAAGAAAATATTTCCGTCGGCAGCCGCGTCACTTCTTCTTTTGAACTCGAAAGCGGCGAAAGAAACTATTATTACAGATATAACGGGATAACTTTCTTTGCGAAAAACAAGGGAGAAACAACGGTTTTGCCGCCCGACCCCGACGATATAAACGTAAAAATCGGCAATATAAAGACTGCGGCTGAAAGCAAACTCGAATATCTTTTCGGAGATGTTTCCGATGTCGTCAAAGGTTTTCTTTTCGGCGACACTTCCGATATCGACTATGAAGTAAAAGAGGATTTCAGAGCCGCCGGAATATCGCATATCCTTGCGGTTTCGGGTCTTCATGTCGGAATTCTTTCCGTTTTCTTCTTTACTTTGTTTTCAAAAGCCGGGCATAAATATCTGAAATATCCCGCGACGGCAGCGGCTCTTGTTTTGCTTGCCGCTCTTTCCGGCTTTTCTCCGTCGGTTGTCCGTGCGGTGATAATGCAGTTTGTCGTTCTGTTGGGAACAGCGGTAAGCCGACGGGCGGACGCGAAAAACTCTTTCGGACTTGCACTTTTCCTTATCGTTATTTTCGATCCGTTTATAGTTTCGTCGCCGTCGTTTCTTTTATCTTTTGCGTCAACCGCGGCAATCGTCTTTTTCTATAAGCCGCTTTATTCGATAATCATAAATTTCTTGTTTATCCGCTTGTCGATAAGGCTCGGGAAATTTACGGGAGGGCTTGTTTCCTCCGTCACCGTTTCCGTTCTTTGCACCGTCGCCACTTTCCCGATATCTCTTTTCTGCTTCGGTGAGGCGTCTTATCTTGCAATCCTCGGCAACATTCTGATTTTCCCGTTTGTTACGTTTTCTTTTGTTTTCGCTGTCGCAGGGCTTCTCATTTCGTTCTTGCCTCTGCTTTCCTTTTTCGCTCTGCCGTGTGCGTATATTTCAAAAATAGGAGTTTCGCTTATTATGCTTTCCGCAAAGTTTGTTTCTCTGCTTACGGGCAATGTTTCTTCATATACGCTTGATATGAGCTTTGTCGGCGACTGGTGGATGCTCCTTTCGGTAATAGCCGTTTTGCTTGCGGCGTTTATAATTTATCTTATCGTCTCTCCCGTGAAGAAAAAGGATAAAAGGCGGCAGATAGGAAAAATCCGCTCCGCGGCTATCGCATTGCTTGTTATCGTGCTTTCGATAGGCGTGTATTTCTTTACCGATAATTCCGTCGAAAATATCCGCACGGAGGGGAAAGTCGAAGTTGCTTTTATCGATGTCGGGCAGGGCAACTGCACGGTTATTACCTGCGGCGACAAAGTTTATGTTTACGACTGCGGCGGAACGACCGAGCCTGGCGACAGATGTGCCGAATATATTCTTTCGAAAGGCTACACTAAAATCGATAAACTGATTATTTCACATATGCACGACGACCATATGAACGGCGTGAGAACTCTTGTTTCGAAAATCAGGACAAGGGAAGTTATGATTCCCTATACAAGTCCCGACCCGAAAGAAGACGAAGAACTTCACACCTACTTAAACGAGCACAACACGAAAATGATCATTCTCCACGACGACGAAACTCTGAAACTCGACTGTGCGACGATAAATCTGCTTCTCGGACACATGACTGAAAACGCCGACGAAAACGATAACAGCACGGTTTTGTTCCTCGATTTTGCCGATACCGACGTGCTTTTGTGCGGCGACCTTTCAAAAGTCGGAGAAAAGAGACTTATCGCCGAATATCCGACTCTTGATACCGATATCTATTCGGTCGGCCATCACGGTTCCAAATATTCCGCCTGCGAAGAATTCCTTTCGCAGATAACGCCCGAAGCGTCGGTCATTTCCTGTGCAAAGAAAAATAAATACGGACATCCGGATAAAGAGACGATTGCCCGTCTCGAAAAATACGGAAAGATTTATTATACAATGGACAGCGGAAATATAATCTTCACCCTTGACGGTGAAAAGTATTCCGTAGAAACAAAGGAGGCTGCCTGATATGACATCAAATCTTACAAGACCCGAAGCGATAGCTCTTCTTAAAAAATTCAATAAGGAGCCGTTCCACATTCTCCACGCTCTTACCGTTGAGGGAGTTATGCGATGGTATGCCATAGAAACGGGTAACGGAGACGACGCCGATTTCTGGGCGACGGCAGGACTTCTTCACGATATCGACTTTGAGCTTTATCCCGAAGAACATTGCAAAAAAGCTCCCGAACTTCTGAAAGACGGCGGAGCGTCCGACGAACTTATTCATGCGGTCTGCAGCCACGGCTACGGAATATGCTGCGATGTCGAACCGTCCTGCGAAATGGAAAAAATTCTTTTCGCCGCCGACGAACTTACGGGCCTTATCGGGGCTGCCGCAAAAATGAGACCGTCGAAAAGCGTCTGCGATATGGAGGTTTCGAGCCTTAAAAAGAAATATAAGGATAAAAAATTCGCCGCAGGCTGTTCAAGAGACGTTATTTCAAAAGGTGCCGAGAACCTCGGCTGGACGCTTGAAGAACTTATGGAAAAAACGATTCTCGCAATGCGAAGCTGCGAAGAAAGCGTAAATAAAGAAACCGCCGAACTTACAAAATGAAGACGGTTCATCCTATCCCGGCGTTCGTCCCCGAAACCGCCGAAATTCTGGTTCTCGGCAGTTTTCCGTCGGTTAAATCGAGAGAAACGGGCTTTTTCTACGGCCATAAACAGAACCGATTCTGGAAAGTCCTTTCTGCCGTTTTTTCTGATAAAGAACCCGAAACAATAAGCGAAAAGAAAGCGTTTCTTAAAAGAAACAAAGTCGCTCTGTGGGATGTTATCGGCAGCTGCGAAATAACGGGGTCGTCCGACGCTTCGATAAAGAATGTCGAACCCAACGATATTTCGTCGCTTGTGAAAAATACGGGGATAAAGAAAATATTTCTCAACGGAAAGACCGCGGAGAAATATTATAAAAAATATGTGGCTTCTTCGGTAGAAATTACGGCAAAGGCACTTCCTTCAACAAGTCCCGCAAACGCCGCTTTTTCTCTCGAAATGCTTATAGAAGAATGGAAAGAAATCAGGAGGTAAAAAAATGAAAAACTCAAACCACATCAAAAAACTTGTCCTAACGGCACTCTTTGCCGCAATCACATGTATCTTCACCATGATACATCTTTTCCCGTCGCCGCTCGGCGGATATATCCATATCGGAGACTGTTTCGTTCTTCTTTCCGGATTTTATCTCGGACCCGTTTACGGTTCTTTTGCCGCAGGTATAGGCAGCAGCCTTGCAGACCTTTTCGCCGGCTATCCTACATATGCCGTCGCAACTTTCATTATAAAATTTATAATGGCTCTCGTTGCTGCTCTTATCGTTAAGGGAATGTCCAAAATGCGTTTCCCGATTATCGGAAAAATCGTCGGCGGAATCGTTGCCGAAGTAATAATGGTCGGCGGCTACTATCTCTTCTCCGCCGTGTTCCTCGGAGCAGGATTTGAAGCGGGACTTGCAACCCTTCCCGGAGACTTCTTCCAGGGCGGCATGGGAATAGTCTTTGCCATAGTTATAAGCGAAATTCTTCGCAAATCGAAAGCCGATAAAATCTTTTATTAAGGAGACCAAAATGGATCTTAATCTGATTGCCGAACAGGCGAAAAAAACATTTTCGGAATTTATCGAAAGGGCGAATATGAAAAGGGGACAGATCCTTGTCGTCGGCTGCTCTACGAGCGAGGTTTCGGGCAATAACCCCGGAAAAGCTTCTTCCGAAGAAACGGCTGTCGCAATCTACAACGCCGTAAAACCGCTTCTCGACGAAAAGGGAATATATCTTGCCGCCCAGTGCTGCGAACACCTTAACAGGGCAATCGTCGTCGAAAGAGAAGCCGTCCCGTTTGCCGAACCCGTCTGGGTAGTTCCGAAAGTCAAGGCGGGCGGAAGTTTTGCGACGACCTGCTATAAAAACTTCAAAGATCCCGTCGTCCTCGAAGAAATAAAAGCCGACGGCGGGATTGATATCGGCTGCACCCTTATCGGAATGCACCTCAAAAAGGTCGCCGTTCCTTTAAGGCTCGAAAACGATAGGAT
>CAKSPP010000050.1 GCA_934481505.1 uncultured Eubacteriales bacterium | reverse complement strand
ATTTACCCCCCCACGCTTGAAGCCGACGCATATATGTACGGTTCCGCTTTTTACAGCGTTGAAAAAGACGAAAAAGGCTATCCGAAATTATATAAAGTAACAGACGATTTTTCCGGTTATAAAATAACGGAAAAGACTACCGTTGACGAAATTTTTGAAAAGGCCGCCAAATATGAAAAGAAAAATTCCGAGCTGACGGAAAGCAAAAAAAAAGGCTTTTCTCGAAAAGGATTGGACTTTTTATGTCGACATACTCGGAGAGCGAATTTATCGGCGGATTTGATAAATTCTGGGGCGGTGTTATTGCAAGAGAGGGAGCCGTCGGATAAAATAAATAATAAGGCAAAAGGGTGCACAGAAGTGCACCCTTGATTTTATCCGATATTATCCTACTTTATCCGATTTTCTCTGCTTTGCGAAGTTTTTTTGACGCCCTTATAAAGAGGAACAGGACCGCCGCCGCGGCAAGGCTCTGAACGGTCGTATAAACATCGAAATATCCGCCTTTCAGGGCGTTTGCGGCAGTCATAAATATGCCGAAGAGCGAAAAAACAAGTGAAATCAGAGCGAGGACGGTGTGAAGATAAAAATCCTTTCCTTTCACTTGTTTTATCCCGAAAATCCCGATAAGGAGCTTTGTTATAACCGTAAAAAGCGAAAGGGCAATCGAAACACAGACGGCGATAACCGCCGGGCGGTTGCCTCCGAGCGAGGCTATGTCATATTCTCCGTTCGTGTATGATTGCAGCAGGTCGATTATGTCGAGAAACATAAAAAATATGACCGCAACGCTGTAATCTTTGAGCGTTCTTCTGTATTGCTTTATGTTGTTTTCCATTTTTGAATCCCATTATAAAAAACCGCGAACATTTGTCCGCGGTAATTTTTTATCTGTTTGCTTTGAGTTTTGCGAACATTTTCGTGTTCTTTTTCTTTACTTTCGAAATGAAGCTGCCTTCCCAATATGTGAGAGTCGTATTCTTCCATTTTATCGGAACGAGCATCATTTTCATCATTGTCGAATGGGGTTTTGCCTCTTTTATCGCTTTTCTTACCCTGTCGCTCGAAATGATTTTCTTTATTTCCGCTTTCTTTTCCTTTGCGGAAAGGGTGCAGGCGGGGTTTGTGACGTTCTCGACGCAGCCGATAACTCTTTCGATATAGCGGCGTTGAACCATTTCGTTGCTCTTTTCGTCCGAAAGGTTCCAATAGTCGTAAAGACCTGTCATCCAGCCGTGTTCTTCTTCACGTTTTGCGTACATATCGCTTCTGTATTTCGCCGTTTCGCTTTCGGCACGGGCACGCATGAAGTGATAGTATTTATTTTCGAGAAGAACCACTCTTTCGACATCTCTTATAACATCGAGGTTAAAGGGAAAATCGTCCCAGAAGACATTTCTGAAACGGATACCCTTTTCCTTTATATATTCGTGCGAAAAAAGCTTGTTCCACGGGGTGTAAAGCAGGTTTCTGTCGAAAAGTTTATACGCGTTGCGGCGGAATTCGTCCTGCGACGCAAACACCTGCGACGGGCAGGTCTGTTCCTGCGAATAATATTCGGTATCGGAATAGTAGGTGTCGATATAAAAGCCCGCGACGACAAGCTGTGCGTTGTTTGCTTCGGCGGCGGCATACATATCTTCGAACATCGTTTCTTCCGCCCAGTCGTCGGAATCCATAAAATAAAGATATTTTCCGCGTGCTATATCTATTGCGGCGTTTCTTGCGGCGGGAGCACCTGCGTTTTTCTGGTGAATGACCTTGATTCTCGGGTCTTTGGCGGCATACTCTTCGCAGATTTCACCGCTTCTGTCGGGACTTCCGTCGTCGACCGCAATGAGTTCAAAATCGGAAAAAGTCTGTTTTTGCAGGCTTTCTATACATTTTCCGACAAATTTTTCGACATTGTAAACGGGCATTATCGCCGAAATCTTTACTTCTCCCATTTTTACAGCTCGCTTTCCGCAAATGCAAGTGCCGAGGCAATACATTTGTCCATATCGTAATATTTATACTGTGCAAGTCTTCCGCCGAAGAAAATGTTCTTTTCTTTTTCGGCAAGCTTCTGATATTCGGCGTAGAGAGCGTTGTTTTTTTCGTCATTTACGGGGTAATACGGCTCCAAATTTCTGTTCCAATCCTGCGGATATTCCCTTGTAATAACGGTCTTTTCCTGCTTTCCGAATTCGAAATGTTTATGTTCGATAATTCTGGTGTAGGGAATTTCTCTTTCGTTGAAATTCATTACCGCAACGCCCTGATAATTCTCTTTGTCGAGAATTTCGGTTTCAAAGCGGAGCGAACGGTAGGAAAGTTCTCCGAGAGAATAGTTGAAATATTCGTCGATGGGACCCGTGTATACGCATTTTTCAGCCATATCAAGGTATTTTTCTTTATCTTCAAGGAAGTCTGTATTCAAGACAACATCGCAGTTTTCAAGCATTTTTTCGATTATCTGCGTATATCCGCCGACGGGAATTCCCTGATATCTGTCGTTGAAATAGTTGTTGTCGTAAGTGTATCTTACGGGAAGACGCTTGATTATAAAGGGCGGAAGCTCGGTGCAGTCTCTGCCCCACTGTTTTTCGGTGTATCCTTTGATAAGTTTTGTGTAAATTTCGCGTCCGACAAGGCTTATCGCCTGTTCTTCGAGATTTTCGGGCGTTTTTGTTATCTCTTTGCGTTGTTCGTCGATTATTTTCTTTGCTTCGTCAGGCATTGCGACGCCGAACATCTTCGCAAAAGTGTTCATATTAAAAGGCATATTGTAAATTTCGCCCTTGTAGTTTGCGACGGGGGAATTTACGAAATTGTTGAATTCCGCGAACTTATTTATATAATCCCATACTTTTTTATCGGAAGTGTGGAAGATATGTGCCCCGTAAAGGTGGACAACAATATCTTCGGTTTTCTCTGTGCGGATATTTCCGCCGACAGCCTCTCTCTTTTCAATGACGAGACATTTTTTGCCTTTTTCGGTTGCGAGATTTGCAAAAGTCGCTCCGAAAAGACCGCTTCCGACTATAAGATAATCGTATTTTTTCATCTTAAACCTCTTAAAAAGATATTCTCCCGTACATTATATAATGTTTCCCCGATTTTGTCAATAAATGCCTAAAAGTTTTCATATTTCGTTCCGAATTAAAATTTGCGATAAATTCAATGAAAAATAAAGAAATTTTGTTGTTAAATAAATTAAAACAGATACAGTGAAAGCTTTTTACTTTACCGTATCTGTTTTAGTCTAAATAACGCGATAAAAATATCAAAAATATTTGATTTTAACCGATATCGTAAAATTCGAGCGTTACGGAGAAACGGAGAGTCTCGAACGCACCGATTTTTTTCAGGGTTCCGTTCTTTCTTTCTTCGGTTCTGCCGAGAACGTAGTTATTCGACGGTTCAATTCCGAGAACATATTCTCCGCTCTTCATGCTCTTCCATTCTATCATTACGGGCAGGTTGTCTTTCGTCCATTTAACCTTTGCTCCGACGCCGAGTTTTCTATTTTCAAGCACGACCTCTTCAAGACCCTCGTGGAAGAAAAGTTCTTCTTCCTTACCGTCGACGGGGAGAGTAAAGTCGTAGCGTTTGTCAAATCCCTTTTTTGCCTCGTCGGTTCTTGCGAAAACATTCGCTTTTTTATCAACCGTCATTTCAAGGTCGGGGGAAAGGAACGGGTAGCCGAAATTGATATGATAGACAACGGTGAATTCCATATCCTTGTCGGTGCAGTTGGTTATTTCGTCGGTTAGGGTGACGGTGTTTTCGCCTACGGGAGAGGAGATTTTTCTCGAAACTTCAAGGCAGTGTCCCCAAAGCTCGGCTTCTCTTATTTTTCCCGTAACGTCAAGGGTTTTATAGTCGGTCTTTCCCGAACATTCGCTTGCCGGAATGGAGTGAAAACGCCCGTGAACAGGCTGGATTATTCCGCCCTCTTCACATTCGTCGCCGGTAGAAGTAAGTCCGCATGTGTAAAGCATTCCCGCGTTGAAAGTATGAAGAAACTCGCTGTTCGTCGGGTGGTGAAGGGCAGGGGAGACCTGTCCGTTTTTCGAAAGGTAATTTATCGGCAGTCCTTTGTAGGTAAGGGAAGCAATATCGAGAGCCGTTCCCTCCGAAATCGTATATTCGAGTCCGCCGCCCGTTCTTACTCTGAAATAGGCGTTTCCGGCGGACGGGCCGTCGGCGGAAATATACTTTTCAACCCCGTAAAGCTGGGAGGGCGAACCGAGGTAACGCGATCTGTCGCGAAGGTCTTTTATATCCATAATCTTTCTCCTTTTGTTCTTTTCTCCATTTTATCATTTTTTACGGGATAAATCAATATATTTTTGCAAATTCTTCATAAATCGCCATTGACTTTTTACCTGCCGAAAGTTATAATGTATACATAGTAATAAATGTAATATTTTGGAGGACAGTTATGAGCAAAAAAGTCAGATTCGGCATAATCGGATGCGGACTTATGGGTAAGGAATTCGCAAGTGCGGCGTCCCGCTGGTGCCACCTTACCGAAGATATCGCACGCCCCGAAATTATCGGCGTATGCGATATGAACGAAGCCGCAACAAAATGGTTTACCGACAATTTCGACACGGTAAAATACTGCGTGACCGATTATCACGAACTTTTGAATAAAGAAGATATCGACGCGATATACTGTGCCCTTCCGCATAATCTTCACGGAAAGGTCTATTCCGACATCATAAACGCCGGAAAACATCTTCTCGGCGAAAAGCCTTTCGGTATCGACGCCGAAGCGAACGCCGAAATTCTTAAAGCCTGCAAAAATCACCCCGAAGCAATCGTCCGCTGTGCAAGCGAATTTCCGTATTATCCCGCTTGTCAGGAGCTTATCCGCTGGATAAAGGAAGGTAAATTCGGAAAGATAATCGAAGTCCGTTCGGGCTTTAAGCATTGCAGCGATATGGACCCCGAAAAGCCGATAAACTGGAAGAGAATGATTGAAATCAACGGCGAATACGGCTGTATGGGCGACCTCGGAATACACGCAGAACATGTTCCTTTCAGAATGGGCTGGACTCCGAAAAACGTATACGCGAAACTCTCGAACCTCATAACCGAGAGACCCGACGGAAAGGGCGGAAGAGTTCCGTGCCTTACCTGGGATAACGCAACGCTTGTCTGCGACACCGACGATAAAGACGGTTCCGTCTTCCCCGTAACGTACGAATTGAAGAGTATCTCTCCGGGTTCGACAAACGAATGGTATCTTGTAGTTTACGGACTTGAAGCGTCCGCAAAATTCAATTCAAACGACCCGAAAGGTTTTGTATATACCGACAGCTGGGGCAAGGAACAGGCCTGGTGCCGTATTAACGTCGGCTATAAGCCTTTGTTCAAGACAATAACCGGCGGCATCTTCGAATTCGGCTTTACCGATTCGATTTTGCAGATGTGGGCGTCGTTCCTTATGGAAATCGAGGGCAAGAAACCCGAATTCGGCTGCTTTACTCCCGAAGAAACGGTTCTTTCCCATAAACTTCACACCGCCGCTCTTCAATCGAATAAAGAGGGCAAAGTAATAGAAATAAAATAATCTGAAACCGTCGTGCCGCCCGAAAGGGCGGGCGGCGGTTTTACGCGGAGGATAATTATGTTCGGATTTGAAAAAACACCTTACGATGTTAAGGTCTATGAAGAAAAATTAAAAGATTTTCTTCCCGACACGATGGTAGACGTTCATACCCACGTCTGGAAGAAAGAATTTTTCGATTACGCCCATATCGACGGCTGCGTCGACTGGGTAAAGCTCGTTGCCGACGAATGTTATATTGACGACCTGTTGCAGACCTATAAGGATATGTTCCCCGGCAAGACCGTTTATCCGGTTTTAATGGGCGAACCTACCGCAAACGTTTACAAAACAAACGTCTACACAAAAGAATGTATGGATAAGACGGGACTCCCCGGTCTTCTCTGCACGGAATACAGAATGACTCCTGAATATCTCGAAGAAGAAATTGCGACAAAAGGATTTTTGGGACTTAAACCGTATCTTTCGAACTGTGCACCGTATATCCCCGCCGACGAGATAAGAATTTTCGACTTTTTGCCGAAAGAACATCTCGAAGTCGCAAATAAACACGGCTGGATTGTAATGCTCCATATTGCACGCCCCGGAAGACTCAAAGACCCCGTAAATATCGCACAGCTTATGGAAATAGAAGAAAAATATCCGAACGTCAAGCTGGTTGTCGCTCATATCGGAAGAGCTTATTCTCCCGAAGATATCGGCGACGCTTTCGAAACGCTCAAACATACGAAAAATATGATGTTCGACTTCACCGCAAACACTCTTTCCCTTGCGATGGAAAAATGTATCGAAGCCGTCGGCACCGACAGAGTTATGTTCGGCTCCGACCTTCCGATAACCAAAATGAGAATGTACCGTATCACCAAGAACGGAACTTACTACAACGTAATTCCGAGAGGACTTTACGGCGACGTTTCAAACGACTATCACATGATCGAAAGCGACGAAGAAAACATTTCGAACTTTATGTACGAAGAACTTCTTGCGTTTAAGAAATGCTCCGAAACTTTGGGACTTTCGAAAGAAGACGTCAAGAAAATTCTCTGCACGAACGGTGCAAACCTCTATAAAATCAAGATCTGAACGAAAGGATAAGATAAATGAAAGACATAAAAATCGGGCTTCTGCCCCTTTACATCAAGCTTTACGACGATTCTATCCCTCAGCTCCGTCCCCGTCTTGAAGTTTTCCTCAAAAAAATGACCGCGAAACTCGAAAACGAGGGTTTCAAAGTCGACGCGGCTCCTTTCTGCCGCATTGAAAGCGAATTTTCCGAAAATATCGCGAAATTCGAAAGAGACGGAGTCGACTGCATCGTCACTCTGCATATGGCATATTCTCCCTCTCTCGAAAGTGCAGCCCCCCTCGCAAAAACCAAACTCCCGATAGTCGTTATGGATACGACCGAGACTTTTGATTTCGGCTTTGATGTACATATCGACGAGATAGATTATAACCACGGTATCCACGGCGTTATGGATATGTGCAACCTGCTTCGCAGAAACAGGAAACCTTACGCGATTGCCGTAGGACACTGCGACGAAAGCGACGTCGTAAAAGAAACCGCGAAACTTGTCCGCACAGCAGTTGCGGCAACAAGCCTCAAAGGTTCGGCGGTCGGCGTTATCGGCGACAGTTTCAAAGGAATGGGTGACTTTTTGGTAACAAAAGACGAACTCAGAAAAAATTTCGGCGTTGAACTTGTAACCGCCGACGACAAAGAAATCGTCTCCCTTATAGAAAGCGTTACCGACGGAGAAATCGCTTCCGAAAAAGCATACGACAAAGAACACTTCGAACTCGGCGAAGAAATAAACGAAGAAAATTACGTTGCAAACATCAAATCCTGCCTTGCAACGAGAAAATGGATAGCAAAACACAACCTTTCCGCATTTTCCGTAAACTTCCTCAAAATCCGCGAGGGATATATGGATTCTATGCCTTTTATCGAAGCATGTAAAGCAATGCAGCGAGGCGTAGGCTACGCGGGCGAGGGCGACGCTCTTACCGCGGCATTTGTCGGTGCGTTTCTTAAAACATTCCCCGACACATCCTTTATCGAAATTTTCTGCCCCGACTGGAAAAACGACAATCTCTTTATCAGCCATATGGGCGAAATGAACCTCGGTGTTTCCGATGTCAAACCGAAGCTTTACAATATGCAGTTTGATTTCGGCGAACCCGCAAAAGACACCGTTGCAGCTTACGGACGCTTTAAGGGCGGCAAGGCGGTTTACGCGAATATTTACAGAGACGAAGAGGGCTTCAAACTCGGTGTTTCGCCCATTGAAGTGCTTTCCGTTCCTCAGGACAGACTCGAAAATCAGATGCGTGGCTGGATTCGTCCCGAAAAGGGTGCAAAGGCGTTCTTGAAGAGCCTCAGCGAAAACGGAGCGACGCACCACAGCTTTATGATATATGACGGAAATGTCGATATGCTCAAATTCTTCGGAAAACTTATCGGCGTTCCCGTAGTCGAATTATAAGAAAGGATCGGATATTTATGAAATTCAATTCACCTAATCTCTCTCTTGCCGACCTCCTCGGCAAAGAATACATTGACAGCGTTGTAAAAGGCAACGTTGCTTTCGGCGTTATGACCAAAGAAGAGGCTGACGCCCTCGCATATGAAAAGATAGATTTCTATCCCGAAGAAATGCAGAAGAAAAACGTCGAATTCGCAAAAATGACAGGCACCAAAATCACCGACGCTTTCGAAAACGATAACGA
>CAKSPP010000049.1 GCA_934481505.1 uncultured Eubacteriales bacterium | reverse complement strand
GCAGAGGACTTTACATGATGGTCGGTCAGAGAAGAAACATGCTTAATTATTTGAAAAAGAAGGATATCAATCGTTATCGTGCGATAATCGAAAAATTGAATATCCGCAAGTAATTTGCAAAAATGTGTACGGGACAAGGAATTTCATATTTCTTGTCCTTTCGCACAAATTAAAAAGAAGAAACGCCGTAGTTTTTTTGCAGTTACCAAAGTTTTCAACACGGTATTTGAAGATTTTGATAACTGCTGAACAAAGTAGGCTGCGGCGTTCTCAAAAGGAGAAAAATATGAATATTTACGAGCATTACAGAACTTTTGAAACAGAGTTCGCCGGCAGAAAAGTAGTTGTTGAAACCGGTAAATTTGCAGGGCTCGCGAACGGCTCCTGCGTCGTCCGTTACGGCGACACTACCGTTCTCGTTACCGCAACCGCATCAAAACAGCCGAGAGACGGAATCGACTTCTTCCCTCTCGCAGTCGACTATGAAGAAAAGCTTTACAGCGTCGGAAGAATTCCGGGAAGCTGGAACAGAAGAGAAGGCAGACCCGGTGAAAAGGCTATCCTCAATTCGAGAATGATAGACAGACCTATCCGTCCGCTTTTCCCGAAAGATTTGAGAAACGACGTCGTCGTAAGCATCACCCTGCTTTCCGTCGATCCCGACTGCACCCCCGTTATCGCGGGAATGCTCGGTACTTCCGTCGCTCTTTCGATTTCCGACATTCCGTTTAACGGACCTATCGCAGGCGTTCTTCTCGGATATGTTGACGGCGAATATGTCATCAACCCGACCGCCGAGCAGAGAAAGAAATCCAAGATGAGCGTTACCGTTGTCGGAACCGCGGAAAAGATCGTAATGATCGAAGCAGGTGCCGACGAAATTCCCGAGGACGTTATGTTCGACGGTATCGTTTTCGCACATCAGGAAATCAAGAAAATGGTCAAATTCGTTGCCGACATTGCTTCCGAAATCGGCAAACCGAAGTTTGAATATACCCATATCGGCGTAAACGAAGAAATGTACGAAGACGTCAAGAACTTCGCTTATGACGATATCAAAACCGCTCTTACCACCGACGACAAAGAAGTAAGAGACGCAAATATGGCGGATGTCACTGCAAAAATCAAGGAGCATTTCGCTGAAAAATATCCCGACGCAGACGCTGATTTCGGTGCAGTTATCTACAAGCTCGAAAAAGCAATCGTAAGAAAGATGCTTATCGACGACCACCAGAGAGTCGACGGCAGAGGTCTTGAAGAAATTCGTCCTCTTTATGCGGAAGCTGGTCTTATTCCGAGAGTTCACGGTTCGGGTCTTTTCTCCAGAGGACAGACTCAGGTTCTTACCATAGCAACCCTCGCTCCCGTTTCCGAAAAGCAGATTTTCGACGGCGTTGACGAAGAAGAAACCAGAAGATATATGCACCACTACAACATGCCTCCCTACTCTGTCGGAGAAGCTAAATCTTCCAGAGGAGCAGGCAGAAGAGAAATCGGTCACGGTGCTCTTGCAGAACGTTCTCTCGTTCCTGTCCTCCCGTCCGAAGAAGAATTCCCCTACGCTATAAGACTTGTTTCGGAAGTTCTTTCTTCCAACGGTTCGACTTCTCAGGGTTCTGTTTGCGGTTCGACCCTTGCTCTTATGGACGCAGGCGTTCCCATTAAGGCTCCCGTTGCAGGTATCTCCTGCGGACTTGTTACCGACGAAGACAGATGGCTCACAATGGTCGACATTCAGGGTCTTGAAGACTTCTTCGGCGATATGGACTTCAAGGTTGCCGGAACTAAAAAAGGTATCACTTCCATTCAGATGGATATCAAGATAAACGGTCTTACCTACGATATTATAAAGAAAGCGTTCGAACAGACCAAAGCCGGAAGAGACTACATCATCGACAACGTAATTCTCAAAGCTATCCCCGCTCCCCGCAAGGAACTTTCGAGATTTGCTCCGAAGATTATGTCCCTTTCGATTCCGACCGATAAAATCAGAGATGTCATAGGTTCGGGCGGAAAAGTAATTCAGAAGATAGTTGCCGACACCGGTGCGAAAGTCGACATCGAAGACGACGGAACCGTATTTATTTCCTATATCGAACCCGAAGCAGGCAAAGCCGCTTTGAGCATTATCAAAACGATAGTCGAAGGTCCCGAAATCGGAGCAATATATAAAGGAAAAGTAACCCGTTTGATGTCATTCGGAGCATTCGTTGAATTTGCTCCCGGACAGGAAGGACTCGTTCACATTTCCAAACTTGCGGAAAACAGAGTCGAAAAAGTCGAAGACGTTGTTTCCGTAGGCGACGAAATCTGGGTCAAGGTTCTTGAAAGAGACAGCCAGGGCAGAATCAACCTTTCAAGGAAAGACGCACTCAAAGAAATCGAAGGAAAATAATCACCGCCGAGGCGGTAGCCGCCGTGTCGGACAGACGCGGCGGCTTTTTATAAAGAAAGAGGTCTGAAAATGAAAATCACAAAAAAACACCACGCGGATCAGGTGCTTGACATCATAAACCGCGTTTACTACAACCACCTCACAACCGTTTCGGGCGGAAATATTTCGATGATGGACGACGACGGAAATATTTTCATTACTCCGAGCAGCATCGATAAAGGAAGCCTTCGCCGCGAAGATATAATGAAAGTTACTCCCGACGGACAGATCATAGGACCGCACAAGCCCTCTTGCGAGCTTCCGTTCCACAGCAATGTTTACCGTCTCCGCCCCGATATCAAGGCAATCGTTCACGCTCATCCGCCGGCACTTGTCGCTTACGCGATAACAAGAAATATTCCTTTAACGAACCTTACATCTCATACAAAAGCCGCTTGCAGCAACATTTCGACATCCACCTATGCCATTCCCGGAAGCAAAGAGCTCGGCGATATCATCTCCAAAGAATTTGCAAAAGGCTATGACCTCATAATGATGGACGCTCACGGAGCTGTCGTCGGTGCAAAAGACCTCGAAACAGCCTTTGCCCTTTTCGAAGAACTCGATTACTGTGCAAGAATGCAGATAAACGCGGCGTCGATAGGACTTGTCGACGAAATAAACGGCAAGCACGCCGAAAAGAAGCCTTATGAATTCGGATTTTTCGCACCCGAAAAGCCGACAAACGAAGAAATCGACCTTCGTGCCGACATTTGCAGATTCTTAAAGCGTGCGTACGGTCAGAATATGGTCAACGCTTCTTTCGGAACTCTTTCAAAGAGACTCGGCGACGACGAATTTATCATAAATCCGCATAAAGCCGACAGAGCAAACCTCGAACCCGACGATATTGTAAAAGTCAAGGGCGGAAAAGCTGAATCGGGCAAAATTCCCGCAAGAGAAGCAGACCTCCACAGACATATCTATAAAACTCACCCCGAAGTCGAAGCGGTCTTTATGTCCGAACCGCCGTATGCGGCGACCTTTGCGATAACCGAATCGAAACCGTTCGACTCCCGTCTTATCCCCGAAAGCTACATAATGCTTCACGACGTCAAAAAACTTCCATACACCGCAATGGGCGATTATAAAGAAATTTCCGACGTTATCGGCAAACAGGTTCCCGTTGTTCTTGTTGAAAACGAGGGAGCAATCGCCGTCGGAAACAGCCTCATGCAGGTCTTCGACAGAATGGAAGTTCTTGAATACAGTGCAAACAGCGTTCTCTCGGCATACAGAATGGGAACGAAGATATCTCCGATGACCGACGCAGAGGTCGCGGAAGTAAACGACAATTTCAAAATCTGGTAATCGGAGGAAACAAATATGAAGGTGCTTGCTTTTGATTTCGGAGCGTCAAGCGGAAGAGCCATTGTCGCAACTTACGAAAACGGAAAAGTAACAATGGAGGAAGTACACCGCTTTTCAAACGACCCCGTAATGGTCGGAGGAACGTTTTATTGGGACATTTTAAGGCTTTTCCACGAAATAAAACAGGGCATTTCAAAATGCGTTGCCGCAGGACACAAGGATATCGAAAGCATCGGCATCGACACATGGGGCGTTGATTTCGGCCTTCTCGACAAAGACGGAAGACTTCTCGAAAACCCGGTAAACTACCGTGACAAGAGAACCGTCGGCGTAAAAGAAAAGGCTTTTGAAGTCTGCGGAAAAGAAAATATGTATAAAGCCGCAGGGCTTCAATTCAACGATTTCAACACGATTTTCCAGCTTTATTCCCTTAAATTGCAGAGACCCGAACTTCTCGAAAGAGCAGAAACTCTTCTCTTTATTCCCGATCTTCTCGCATACTTCTTAACAGGCGAAAAAAGCGTTGAATATACTATCGCCTCGACTTCCGAACTTCTTGACGCGAAAAAACGCGATTATGATTTCGGAATGCTCGAAAAACTCGGCATAAAGAAAGAAATTATGCCGAAAATAGTAAAACCGGGCACCGTAAAAGGAAAACTTTCGGCTGATATTGCCGAAGAACTCGGCATTGACAGAATAGACGTTATCGCCTCCGCTTCTCACGACACCGCGTCGGCTGTTGCGGCAGCTCCGATAAAAAAGGGAGAAAGCAGCTGCTTTATTTCCTGCGGAACATGGTCGCTTTTGGGTGCGGAGCTTGACGAACCGATTATAAACGATGTAAGCTTTGCGGAAGACTTCACAAACGAAGGCGGCGTCGAGAACACAATCCGTTTTCTCAAAAACATTTCGGGACTCTGGCTTATGCAGGAGACAAGAAGACAGTGGATCCGCGAGGGCGAAGACATTTCTTTCAAGGATATAGACAAAATGCTCGAAACCGAAAAGAGTGCGGATGTTTATATCGACCCGACCCGTTCGGAATTTGTCGCTCCCGGAAATATGCCGAAGAGAATCGACGATTTCCTTATAAGGACAAACCAGAAAATACCCGCAAGCAAGGGACAGACAGCTCTCTGCATTCTCGAAAGCCTTGCTCTCACCTATCGCTACTATATTGAAGCACTCGAAAAGATTCTCGGCAAAAAAATCGATGTTATCCATATTATCGGCGGCGGCGTAAAAGACGTAAACCTTTGTAAATTCACGGCAAACGCAACCGGCAAAAAGGTTACGGCAGGTCCCGTTGAAGCGACCGCGATAGGAAATATAAGCGTTCAGCTTATTGCAAAGGGTGCGATAAAGGATATCGAAAGTGCAAGAAAACAGATAAGCGATGTCAAGGAATATCTTCCCGAAGACGGAGATGTCTGGACTGAAAAATACGCAAAATTCTTGAAAATAAAGGAACTTTAAGATGTTCAACGATTATATTGACCTGCAAAGGCAAAATATGATAAAGGACTTAATGACGCTCGTTTCTGTTCCGAGCATTGCCGCGGCTCCCGACGATATTTTTCCCTTCGGCAAAAACGTAAACGACGCTCTCTCCACCGTTACAGATATAGCCAAAAGGATGGGCTTTAACGCTAAAAATATGGGTAACTGTGCGGAAATCACGTTCGGTCCGTCAAAGGGCGAAAAGGTTTATATTGCAGGGCATGTCGATATCGTCCCTCCTGGCGACGGCTGGACAAGCCCCCCTTACGAACTTACGATAAGGGACGGAAAAATGTACGGCAGAGGAGTGCTTGACGACAAAGGTCCGTCGATTGCGGCTCTCTATGCGTTAAAAGCGATAAAAGAGCTCGGCTTCCGCCCGAAAGCAAGGATAAAACTCATTCTCGGCGGAAACGAGGAAAACGGAATGAGCGACCTTGCCGATTATATCGATAAGCACGGCCTTCCCGACTATGCGATAACGCCAGACAGTTCTTTCCCGATAATAAACGCCGAAGCGGGCGTTTTGCAGGGAGTTTTTGAAACAGATAAAATAAAAGAAACCGGAGATATAAAGCTGCAATCGTTTCACGGCGGCACGGCGGCAAACTCCGTTCCCGATATATGCAGAGCGGTGCTTTTTATTCCGAAAGAAAAACAGGCGGCTGTAAAAACGGCTCTCGCCGCAAGAAGCTACAAAAAGACCGATGTCGAATATTATTTTGACAAAGAGGCTCTCTGCCTCACCGTTTACGGTCTTTCCGCACACGGCTCCGTACCCGAAAAAGGAGAAAACGCCTGCATAAAGGCGGCAGAAATCATTTCACTTCTGCTTGCGGAAAACGAATCGGAAAACGGATATATTTCGGCTCTGATAAAATATTTTTCGGACGACACAGAAGGACAAAAGCTCGGCGTTGCCTGCGAAGACGACATTCTCGGAAAACTTTCGGTAAATGTCGGAATATGTTACTATGAAGCAAACGGCAAAAAGAGCATTACTCTTGACCTGCGGCTCCCGATAAAAGCGGACGCCGACAAAATCGAGAAAAAGCTCGCCGAAGAAGCGAAGTATTCGGGCTTTGAATATCGCCGCTGCGATTTTCTCGAAGCGACATATACGCCCGAAGACAGCTAATTTTTGCAGAAACTTGCCCAATGCTACGAAGAAATTACCGGCAAGAAAAGCCGATTTATCGCAGCAAGAGGAGCGACTTACGCAAAATGTTTCAAAGGCAAAGGCGTTGCGTTCGGACCTATCGACGAAGAAAACCCGGAAGAGGGCGGCAATATGCACTCCGCCGACGAATATCTTTCCGTCGGAGCTTTTACCGATCTTGCGAAAATTTACGCACTTGCAATTTATAAATTATGGGTTAAATGAGGGAATTTTCCCTCATTTTTCTTTTTGTCTTGATTTTTTTGCGGATTTATGTTATAATTTAGTTAACAGTGTTAATAAAATGGAAGTGACGGAATGAATTACAAAGAAATCGCGAAAGAATTGCTTTCGGTGCAGGCGGATTTTCTGCATTTGCCGATAGGCATTTCAATTTCCGAAATTTCGGAGGGCGAATATTTCGCAATGAGACTTTTAACGGAAGAAAAAAGTCCGTCAACCCCGTCCGCAATAAGCAAAACAATGAAAGTGAGCATGGCACGGGTTTCGGCTCTTTTGCGGCATCTTGAAGAAAAAAAGCTGATAAAAAAAGAACATTCCGATAAAGACGAACGCAGAGTTTCGGTTTTGCTCACCGACGAAGGGCGGCGTTTCATTTCCGAAAAAACCGAGGCGGCGGAAGAAAAACTTTCCGAAATTCTCAAAAAAATGGGAGAAAAAGACGCCGCCGAATATGTAAGACTACGAAAAAAGATACTTATGCTTGCACAAAAAAAGGAGGCAATGTGATCAAAACGAAAATACACACGGCAATAGCCGAAAAAATCAAAGAATCGGCACTTTCAACCCTGCCGATAGTAATAATAGTGCTTTTACTGTCGCTCTCGGTGTCTCCCCTCTCCCCCGACCTGCTGCTGGCGTTTCTCATAGGAGCGGTTTTCATAATCATAGGAATGGGGCTTTTTTCACTCGGAGCGGAACAGTCAATGACACCGATAGGAAGCAAAATAGGCACGGCTCTCACAAAAACGAAAAAGCTTCCGCTTATCCTTTTCGTAAGTTTCATTCTCGGCTTTGCGATAACGATTGCGGAACCCGACTTGCAGGTGCTCGCCAAAACCGTACCGCATATCGACAGCACGGTGCTGCTTGTTACCGTCGGAGCGGGCGTCGGATTTTTCATGGCGGTTTGTATGCTTCGAATTCTTACGGGAACGAGCCTTCGCCTTCTCTTATTCATATGCTACGCCGCGATTTTCGTTCTCGCAGCGTTTACAGACAGAAATTTTATAGGTATTGCGTTTGATTCGGGCGGCGTTACGACGGGGCCTATGACCGTACCTTTTATTCTTGCTATGGGCGTCGGCGTTGCAAACATACGAAGCGACAGAGACGCAGAAGCCGACAGCTTCGGGCTTGTTGCTCTCTGTTCGATAGGTCCGATTTTAGCGGTTCTCATTTTAGGATTTTTCTATAACGGTGCGGGGGATGTCGCAGCCCTGGAAACCGTCGTTTTTCCGACAACCGTACATATAGGAAAATCGTTTCTTGCGGCAATTCCCGATTATCTTGCGGAAACAGCGATAGCTCTGCTTCCGATTATCGCGATATTTTTCATTTTTCAGATTTCCACGCTCAAACTTTCAAAAAGACGACTGACAAAAATCATTATCGGGCTTGTTTATACATATATCGGGCTGGTGCTTTTCTTGACGGGCGTTAATGTAGGATTCTCGTCGCTCGGCGAAAATCTCGGAATTCTGCTTGCCGACGGCTTTACTAAATATCTTATCATTCCCCTTTCCGCTCTCCTCGGCTGGTTTATAATTTCCGCGGAGCCTGCGGTCGGGGTTCTCGAAAAACAGATTGAAAGCGTGAGTGCGGGAGCAATAAAAGGGAAAACGATAAAAATAAGCCTGTCGGTTGCAATTTCTCTTG
>CAKSPP010000048.1 GCA_934481505.1 uncultured Eubacteriales bacterium | reverse complement strand
GAAAGAGACAGAGTTTTCAAAGTCTATAAGGAATGCGGAGCGGATTATATAATAAACGATATCAGAGGACTTTGCGATATCGTGCTTTCCAAGTGGGGTGAATGATATGGTTACCGTATCTCACGAAACAGGCAAGAAAATCCATGAAATCCTCGAAAGCCACGGCAAAAAGAAAGCTCTTCTCGTCTGCGACCCGGCTTTTGATAAAATAGTTCTTCACGACGAAATTTCGTTTTCCGATATTTCTCTTGTCCGCTTTTCCGATTTTACGCCGAATCCGAAATATGAAGATGTCTGCAAGGGCGTCGACCTTTTCAACAGCGAAAACTGCGACAGTATAATCGCTGTCGGCGGCGGAAGCAGCATCGACATTGCTAAATGTATAAAACTCTATTCCAAAATGGATCCGTCGGTAAATTACCTTGAACAGGAATATGTGAAAAACAACATTCTCTTTATCGCGGTTCCGACAACTTCCGGAACGGGCAGCGAATCGACGCGTTACGCCGTAATTTATTATAACGGCAAAAAACAGTCTGTTTCAAGCGTCGACGCAATTCCCGATTATGCAATTCTCGACAGCAGAGTTCTTTCGACTTTACCGTTATATCAGAAAAAATGCACCGCAATGGACGCTCTTTGTCAGGGAATAGAATCGTGGTGGTCGGTAAACGCCGACGACGAAAGCCGCAAACTTTCCGAAAAAGCGGTTGAAATGATAAAGAAAAACCTTGACGCATATCTCGCAAACACCGACGACGGCAACGAAAAAATGATGATTGCCGCAAACTACGCCGGAAGAGCGATAAACATAACCCAGACAACGGCAGCTCACGCAATGAGCTATAAACTCACTTCTCTTTACGGAATTCCCCACGGCAGAGCGGCGTTCACCTGTCTTCCGTATGTTTGGGAATTTATGAATTTCAAAGTTTCCGACGGTGAACTCGAAAAAACATTTTCCGATATTGCCCACGCTCTCGGCTTTGAAAGAACCGAAGAGGCGATAAGCTGGTTAAAGCAGCTTTATGACAAGCTTTTCGAAGACAGAAAAGTTTCGGTAAAGGCGGAAGATCTCGAACTCTTAACTTCTTCTGTAAACCCCGTAAGGCTTAAAAACAATCCCGTTCAGTTAAAAGAACCGGATTTAAGAAAGATATATTCCACCGTAATTTCGGAAGCCGGAATATTATAAATCTACCAAAGAGTAAGGCTGTGTGTTTATAAGAAACCAACACTTCCTTATTTGCACCGACCGCGGCGGCGTACTTTTGTACGCCGCCTTACTCTTGCAACTTTGTAAAAAGTCTGCTATAATGCTTTCGGAAAGTGAGGAGAGAAAATGAAAACAGCTTTTATAAACGGAAAAATCCTTGACGGAAGCCTTGATATGCAGGTTAAAGAGGGGCTTTCGGTAATAGTAGAAAACGAAAAGATTTCGGATATCGTTCCCGCAGGAAAAGAACCTTCGGACGCCGAAAAAATCGATCTCGGCGGCAAATACATAATGCCGGGACTTATAAATATGCACGTTCATCTTGCAGGCAACGGCAAACCGCAGAAAAAACAACGCGATAACGAAAAACTTGTAAAGAAAATAATGAGTTCGGGGCTTACCCGTGCCGTCGCGTATAAACTTGTCGCTTCTTTTGCGAAAACCGAGCTTATGAGCGGCGTTACGACGATAAGAACCGTCGGCGGTCTCGGAGATTTCGACACAAAACTTCGTGACGATATAAACGCAGGCAAAAAGGTCGGACCTCGTATTCTTGCCGCAAATCAGGGAATATCCGTTCCCGGAGGACATATGGCAGGCTCTGTTGCGGTCGCTGCCCACAGCGTAGAAGAGGCTCTCGAATGTCTCGAACAGGACGAAAATGAAAAAGTCGACCTCATAAAACTTATGATTACGGGCGGAGTTCTTGACGCAAAAGAAAAAGGCGTTCCGGGCGAAGTCAAGATGTCTGCCGAAATGGTAAAGGCGGTCTGCGACAAGGCTCACGAAAACGGATATAAGGTCGCCGCTCACGTCGAATCTCCCGAGGGAGTAAGACTCGCTCTTGAAAACGGCGTCGATTCAATCGAACACGGAGCAAAGCCCGACGACGAAATTCTCCGTCTTTTTGCGGAAAAGAACGCGTTTTTGTGCACGACCCTTTCTCCGGCTCTTCCGTATGCTTTGTTTGACAGAAGTATAACCAACGCTTCCGAAGTCGAACAGTATAACGGAAATGTCGTTTTTGAGGGAATTATCGAATGTTCGAAAGCAGCAGTTAAAAACGGAATTCCCGTCGTTCTCGGCAACGATGTCGGCTGTCCGTGGATAACGCAGTACGATTTCTGGCGTGAACTTTGCTATTTTGTAAAGTATGTCGGAGTTTCGAATTCCTTTGCTCTTCACACCGCAACTCTTAAAAGTGCGGAAGTCGCGGGAATAGGAAACGAAACGGGAAGCATAGAAAAAGGCAAAGACGCCGATATGATAGTCACCGCCGAAAACCCGCTTGAAGACCTTCGGGCGTTACGCCATGTCGAAACGGTCGTTTCACGCGGCAGAATCTATAAAAACCCGAAAGTAAAAATCAATAAAACGGTCGAAGCCGAACTTGATAAATTCCTGTAAGAAGTCGCCGTGCATTTTATGCACGGCGATAATTGATTTTTCCCGTTAGTTATGATATACTGTATGCAGGTTCTGTCTAAGCAGTAAAAATTCTGAGGTGGAAAATGAAGATAATTCATACTGCCGATATACATCTCGGCTCAAAAATGGACTCGTCGCTCCCGAAAAGCCTTGCCGACGAAAGGAAAAACGAAATTCGGAATACATTCTTAAAAATGACGGAATACGCAAAGGAAAACGGCGTTTCCGCAATCATTATCGCAGGCGACCTTTTCGATTCGGATAACCCTTTCAAAAAGGATAAAGATTTCTTTTACGGGGTAGTGAAAAACTGTCCCGATATAGATTTCCTTTATCTTCGCGGTAATCACGACGTCAAGGCTTACGGGGAAGAAACGCCCGAAAATCTGAAAACCTTTTCGGATAATTGGACGGCGTATTCCTACGGAAACGTCAATATCGTCGGAACGGAGCTTTCGCAGAGCAATATTCTGTCTTTTTATTCCACCCTTTCGCTTCCTGCCGATAAAATCAACATCGTCACTCTTCACGGTCAGACGGGAGACGCGGCGGGGGATATAAACATCAGAAATTTACGCGAGAAAAACATAGATTATCTTGCTCTCGGTCATGTCCACAAACCGCAATCCGGAAAAATCGACGACAGGGGGTTTTACGCTTATTGCGGCTGTCTTGAAGGCAGGGGTTTTGACGAACCCGGAAATCACGGTTTTATTTTAATAGATACCGAAAAAGGATTGAAAACGGAATTCGTTCCATTTGCAAAAAGAAAAATCGTTGAGGCAGATGTCGATATTTCGGGCGTTTCCGATCATTTTTCAATATATAAAAAGGTCAAAGAAAGCGTTTCATTTAATGAAAATGACATCTATCGGATAAACCTTGTCGGCGAAATTTCCGCTGAAACCGAAATTACGGACGATGCCGTGGCAAAATACCTCGAAGATTTGTGTGTTTTTGTTTCGGTAAAGGATAAAACTTCAAGAAAAATCAATATAAAAGACTTCGAAAACGATATCTCCGTCCGCGGCGAATTCGTAAGGCAGGTAATGGCAAATGACGAATACGGCGAAGAGGAAAAAGCGGAGATAATAAGGTGCGGACTTGCCGCTCTTTCGGGAAAGGAGTTCGGATTTTGAAACTGATTTCATGCTACATAGAGGGCTACGGTTCCGCAAGAAAAAAACAGTTTGATTTTTCCGACAATATAACCGTTCTTTATGAGAAAAACGGGTTCGGAAAAACGACTCTCGCTTCTTTTATAAAGGCGATGTTCTACGGACTTGACGGCTACAAAACCACCACAAAAGATTTTGTCGACAGAAAGCATTTCCGTCCTTTTGACGGCGGCAATTTCGGAGGGAACATCGTTTTCGAAAAAGGCAGAGACACTTATAAAATCGAACGGGTTTTCGACGAAAAAAGCGATACGAAAGATTTTGCAAAAGTCTATAAAAACGGAAACGAATTTCCGTGTCCGCAGGAGAAAATCGGCGAAACTCTTCTCGGAATAGATAAAGCGGCTTTTGAAAGAACAGTCTTTTTGACTGCCGACGAAACCGAAATAAAACCTAACGACAGCATTAAAATAAAACTCGGAAATTTTGTTTCGGGAGCCGAAGAAAACGGACTTTCCGCAGCTCTTAAAAGGCTTGAAGACGAAGCGAAAAAATATAAAAAAAGAGGCAACGACGGGCTTATTCCGCAGCAATTAAAGAAAATCTCGCAGCTTTCGCAAAAGGAAGATAATCTTAACAAAATAAGAGAAATGCTTCCTAAAAAATACGAGGAACTCGAAAATCTCGACGGCGAAATCAAAAATTTCGAAAATAAGCTCGGAGAATTAGGGAAAAACGAACTGAAACTCGCGGCGTGGAAAACTTATAGGCTTTTTGAAAACAACGCCGATTCCGCAATGAAAAAAGCCGAAGAAATAAAGGCAAAATATCACGGAAAGCCTCTTCCGATTTCCGAAGAGTGTCTTTTTGCGGAAAAAACGCTTTCGGAATATAACGCTTTGCTTTCTGGAAAAACCGTATCCCTCGGCGAAGAGGAAAAAGCGAGACTCGACTTCCTTTCTTCCGAATTTTCGGGCGGTGTTCCGACTGCGGAAGAAATGGACGAAATGCAGGAAAAAATCACTTCCGCTTCGTTGCTTTCCGCTGAATTAAAAGAGAAAAAAGCAAGACTTACGGAAATACCAGAAACCGCACTTTCCGAGATTTCATCGGCAAAAAAAGAATATGAAACCGCAAAAAAGGAATATGAAAACACCGCGGAATATCTGTCGGGCGGCAACAAACTTCCGAAAACGAAGTTTGTTATTGCGGCGATAATTTCGCTTGTTATCTTGCTTTCGGGCGTTTGCTCTTTCTGCTTTTCCGTTCCCGTCGGCGTCGGGTTTTCGGTTGTCGGAGGCGTCGGAATTTTGCTTACAGGCTTCTTGTATTTAAGTAAGAAAACCGATATTTCGGGCGGCGAAACGAAAAATCCCGAATAGGAATTGAAGAAAAAACAGGCGGAAGATGCCGAGATAAAAGTAAGAAAAATTCTTGCGGCATACGGCAAGAACGCCGAAAGGGGAATCGAATATTCCGTCGATACCTTTATTTCGGAAATTGAAGAAAACGGCAAAAACAAAGAAGCCGTCGCCGAAATGACCGAAAAACTGTCAGGAGCCGCAAAAGAAACCGTCGGGTTCTTTGAAAAATACGGAATAACCGATAAGAAACCCACGGCGGCAATGGCGACATTGCGTTCGGATATCTCCGAATACGAGTCTCTTTTGAAGATAAAAGAGGGAAACGAACGCCGCGACAGCAACCTTAATTCTGAAATTGCCGATAAAAAAGCGTTCCTTTCCGATTTCTGTGTAAAATACGGGCTTGATTTCGAGAATATCGATAAGAATTTGTCCGATTTGAGAACCGATTCTATCGAGTTTGAAAACTGCATAAAAACAGAAAAAGAGCAAAAAAAGCGTGCCGAAGAATATAAGGCTTCGGAAAATGTTTCTTCCGAACAGCCGATTTTTTCGGAAGAAGAAAAAAAAGATATCGAAGAAAAACTTTCCGAACTCCGCGACATAAAAGTAAAGACCGAAAGAAATATTTCCGAGGCGGAAACCTTGCTTGAAGAAAACGACGGCATTCTTTCCGAAAAGGAAAGAGAAGCGGAAAAACTCAAAAAATATCAGAGAAATCTTTCCGTGATTTCTTCGGCTGCCGAAATGCTTAAAACCGCGGACAGCACCCTTAAAAACAAATACATTTCTCCCGTAAAGGATAATTTCGTTAAGTATTCCGACATTTTAAGAGAGGTTATCGGCGAAAAAATTATGATTTCGGAAGATTTCGATATCTCTTTTGAAAAAGACGGAATGATGCGGAGCGAAAAATATTTGAGCTCCGGAGAAAAAAGCCTCTGTGCCTTTTGTTTCAGAATGGCTATTACCGATAACCTGTATGAAGCCGAAAAGCCTTTTATCGTGCTTGACGACCCGTTCGTTTTCCTTGACGCCGAGCATTTTGAAAGAGTAAAGAAACTTATTTCGGAGCTTTCGGAGCGTTTCCAGATAATATACTTCACCTGCCACGAAAGCAGAACCTTGTAATTTGCGACAAAACAAGCAAAATGCCAAAATTTGATACAGAAAAAAGCCGGTGTCCGAAATTCGGTCGCCGGGCTTTTTTTGTCCGTTGATGTTTTCTTTTTTATGGGTTATACTACGGTCAGAAAAAAGAAAAAAACAAAAACGGAGGTAATCTGTATGTATTATTCTGCAGGAACTTATGAGGCTTTCGCCCATCCGGAAAAACCCGAGGGCGTAGATAACAAATCAGCGTATATTATAGGTACCGGTCTTGCGGGACTTTCCGCAGCGTTCTACCTTGTCCGTGACGGTCAGATGAAAGGCGAAAAAATTCACCTTCTCGAGAAACTCGAACTTGCCGGCGGCAGCTGCGACGGAAGAAAAGATATAACCAAGGGCTTCTATATGAGAGGCGGCAGAGAAATGGACAACCATTTCGAAGTTATGTGGGATATGTTCAGAGACGTTCCGTCGATTGAAACTCCGGGCGTTTCGGTTCTTGACGAATACTATTGGCTCAATAAACACGATCCGAACTATTCGCTTTGCCGTGCTTCCGTCGATTGCGGCAAAGACGCTCATACCGATAAGAAATTCGCTCTTGACAAAGAGTCTGCCATGGCTCTCTCCAAACTCTTTATAACCCCTGAAAATGACCTTGAAGACAAGAAAATTTCCGATGTTCTTCCCGACAGCTTCTGGGAAACCAACTTCTGGCTCTATTGGCAGACGATGTTCGCTTTTCAGCGTTGGTCGAGTGCTCTCGAAATGAAGCGTTATCTTTGCAGATATGTTCATCATATCGACGGACTTCCCGATTTCAGTGCTCTTCGTTTCACAAAATACAATCAGTATGAGAGCATGATTCTGCCGCTTGTAAAGTATCTTGAAGCCCACGGAGTTTCCGTCGAATACGGAATCGATGTAAAGAATGTCGTAATTTCCCATAAAGACGGCAAAAAAGTCGCCGAAAAGATCGAATATCTGCAAAACGGCGAGAGAAAGGAAATAAATCTTACCGAAAACGACCTTGTATTCATAACAAACGGCTGCTGCACCGATACTTCATGTTACGGCGACCAGACCCATGCTCCCGACCTTTCAAAAGTCGAAAACGGCAAAGGCGAATCCTGGGATCTTTGGAAAAATATTGCAGCCCAGGCTGAAAACGGCGAATTCGGTAATCCCGATAAATTCTGCAGCGATACCGAAGCAACAAACTGGATGAGTGCGACCGTTCAGACTTCAAACGAAACAATAATCAAGCATATAATGAACGTCTGCAAGAGAGATCCGAGAGCAGGCAAGGTAACAACCGGCGGTATCGTAACCGTAAAAGACAGTGTAAACAACTGGTATCTTTCCTGGACGATAAACCGTCAGCCGCAGTTTAGGTCTCAGAACAAAAACGACGTTCTTGTCTGGGTATATTCTCTTAACACCAATAAAGAGGGCAATTATGTCAAAAAGGCAATGAGAGACTGCACAGGTGAAGAGGTCTGCCGCGAATGGCTTTACCATATCGGCGTTCCGACCTCCGAAATCGACACTCTCGCAGCGTCCGAATGTAACACCACGACCTGCTTTATGCCTTATATCAACGCTTTCTTCCAGCCGAGAAAGAAAGAGGATAGACCTCTTGTCGTTCCCGAAGGCTCGGTAAACTTCGCGTTCTTGGGTCAGTTTGCCGAAACTCCGAGAGATACAATATTCACCACCGAATATTCTATCAGAACCGGTATGGAAGCCGTTTATACCCTTCTTAACGTCGACCGCGGCGTTCCCGAAGTATGGGGCAGTAAATACGATGTAAGAGAACTTCTCCGTGCCTGCTACTACGCTATCGATAAAAAACCGATAACCGATATTAAACTTTCTTTCGGCGAAAAAGAAGCGTTGAAACTTCTTATGAAAAAGGTCAAAGGAACCGATATTGAAATTCTCTTAAAAGAAAGCGGGCTTATTGAATAACCCCTGAATCAATTCCCTCTCGCAGCAATGCGGGAGGGAATTTTTTTTGCCTTTACGGAGATAATAAATAAAAACGGAGGCAGATATGAAACAGTTATTTCTTAAAATCGAAAGCAATGAAAATATAGCCGAAAGTATTTACGAAATGCGGCTTTCGGGAGAGATCCCCGAGATTAACCCCGGTC
>CAKSPP010000047.1 GCA_934481505.1 uncultured Eubacteriales bacterium | reverse complement strand
CCTCGGAACTGTCAAAGAGATTCTTGCAAACCTTGACGGAAAAGCCGCGATGAGCGAGCTTGAAAAGACGGGATTTGTGACTATCGAAGTAAACGGCGTTGCCGAAAAACTTTCCCGCGACGACCTGCTTATTTCTTCCGCACAAAGCGGAGATTTCGAATTCGCGTCTTACGGCGGAATTATCGTCGTTCTCGATAAACGCCTGTCGCCCGAACTTATTGAGGAGGGCTTTGTCCGCGAAATAGTAAGCAAGATTCAGACGATGAGAAAAGAATCCGGCTTTAAGGTTATGGATAATATCAACGTCTATGTCTCCGGAAACGATAAAATTAAGGCTATTGTTGAAAGAAACGAAACCGAAATAGGAGAAGATGTTCTTGCCGCAGATTTCGTTTTCGACAAGACCTGCCCGATCTCCAAAGAATGGAATATCAACGGCGAAAAGGTATCTATCGGCGTTGAATGTATATAAGTCCTTAAAATAGGACTTTGAAACACCCCTGAACTATGTGTTTGGGGGTGTTTTTTACATTTTTGAAGAGAAATATAACAACAGTTGCGTAGGCAACACTCTTATATTCCCGTTTGTGGTATAATTTCGCTTGTAAAAACGCGAAAGGAAAAGGGAGAAGAAATGCAGGTTGTAAAAAGAGACGGCAGCATCGTAAACTACGACAGAGCCAAAATCGTAACCGCAATAAACGCGGCAAACGCCGAAGTTGAAGAAATTGAGAGAGCGTCTTCGGCTCAGATCGAGGAAATTCTCGATTATATAGAAAGCAAGAAGAGATCGCGTATCCTCGTTGAAGATATCCAGGATATGATCGAGCAGAAGCTCATGGAATACGATCTTTTCGTTCTTGCAAAGACCTATATCATTTACCGCTACACGAGAGCTCTCGTAAGAAAATCGAACACCACCGACGAATCCATTCTTTCTCTTATAAGAAACGAAAACAAGGAACTTGCGGAGGAAAATTCGAATAAAAACACCGTTCTTGCGTCGACCCAGAGAGACTATATCGCGGGCGAAGTAAGCCGAGACTTGACGAAGAGAATTCTTCTTCCCGAAAAAATCTCAAAGGCTCACGAAGAGGGGGCAATCCACTTCCACGACGCCGACTATTTCTTGCAACCGATTTTCAACTGCTGCCTTGTAAATATAAAGGATATGCTCGATAACGGAACCGTCATGAACGGCAAACTTATCGAAAGTCCGAAGAGCTTCCAGGTCGCCTGCACGATAATGACTCAGATAATCGCCGCTGTCGCGTCAAGCCAGTACGGCGGACAGTCGGTCGACGTCAAGCACCTCGGAAAATATCTCCGCCGCAGCCGTGAGAAATTCGAAAAACAGACAAGAGAAATCGCCGGTGACGCAATTTCCGAAGAAATGATTGAAAAAATCGTCGAGGGAAGACTCCGCGACGAACTCAAAAGCGGCGTTCAGACTATACAGTATCAGATAAATACCCTTATGACAACGAACGGTCAGTCCCCGTTTGTAACCCTCTTCTTAAACCTTGACGAGAACGACGAATATATCGAAGAAAACGCGATGATAATCGAAGAAATTCTCCGTCAGAGATATGAGGGAATAAAGAATGAAAAGGGCGTATATATCACCCCCGCGTTCCCGAAACTTGTCTATGTTCTCGACGAATGTAACTGCCTTAAAGGCGGAAAATACGACTATATAACCGAAATGGCTGTAAAGTGCTCCGCAAAGCGTATGTATCCCGACTATATTTCCGCAAAGAAAATGCGTGAAAACTACGAAGGCAACGTCTTTTCTCCGATGGGCTGCCGCAGCTTCCTTGCACCATGGAAAGACGAAAACGGCGAATATAAATTCGAAGGCAGATTCAATCAGGGCGTCGTAAGCCTTAACCTGCCGCAGATAGGAATTCTCGCAAAGGGCGATGAAGACAAGTTCTGGGAAATCCTCGAAGAAAGACTTGAACTTTGCTATGAGGCTCTGATGTGCCGTCACGAAGCTCTCCGCCGAGTTAAGAGCGACGTCAGCCCCGTTCATTGGCAGTACGGTGCTCTTGCACGCCTGCAAAAGGGCGAAAGCATCGAAAAACTGCTTTACGGCGGATATTCCTCGATTTCTCTCGGTTATATCGGTCTTTACGAAGTCACAAAACTCGTAAAAGGCGTTTCCCATACCGACCCCGTCGGCGAAGAATTCGCTTTGAGAGTTATGAGACGTCTCCGCGAAAAGACGAACGAATGGAAAGCAAAAACGAATATCGGCTTTGCTCTTTACGGAACGCCCGCAGAGTCTCTCTGCTACCGTTTTGCCCGTATCGACAAAGAGCGTTTCGGAACGATTAAAGATGTTACCGACAAAGGTTACTACACGAATTCTTACCATGTCGATGTAAGAGAAGATATCGACGCGTTCGATAAATTCCGCTTCGAAAGCCAGTTCCAGACAATTTCTTCGGGCGGTGCTATCTCCTATGTCGAAATCCCGAATCTCCGCCATAACCTCGAAGCTCTCGAGGAACTTGTCAAGTTTATTTACGATAATATTCAGTACGCCGAATTCAACACCAAGAGCGACTATTGCCATGTCTGCGGTTACGACGGCGAAATAATGATAAACGACGACAACGAGTGGGAATGTCCCGCCTGCCACAATAAAGACCACAGCAAGATGAACGTCACGAGAAGAACCTGCGGTTATCTCGGCGAAAACTTCTGGAACGAGGGCAAAACCAAAGAAATCAAAGCCCGCGTTCTGCATCTGTAATGAACTGGGCGGCAATAAAAAAGCATGACGTCGCGAACGGCCCCGGAGTGAGAGTTTCTCTTTTTGTTTCGGGGTGCGAGCATTACTGCAAGGGCTGTTTCAATTCGGAAGCGTGGGATTTTTCCTACGGCAGCGTTTTCGACGATAAAACGGAAAAAGAGCTTTTAGACGCTCTTGAAAGACCGTATATAAAAGGCTTTTCGCTTTTGGGCGGAGAGCCTTTCCATCCGAAAAACAGACCGGAGCTTGCCCGGCTTCTCGAAAAGATAAAAAAGACTTTTCCCGAAAAAGACATCTGGTGCTATACGGGCTACGACCTTGAAACCGAACTCCTTTTCGGAAAAGACGACGAAAACACACGGCGTATGCTTGAAAATATAGATATCCTCGTCGACGGGCGGTTTGTCGAGGAAAAGAAAAATCTTTCTCTTCGATTTCGCGGTTCGGAAAATCAGAGGATTATAAAACTTCCCGAAACTCTGGCGGCGGGTAAAATTTTTTTGTGGGAATAAAAAATTCAAGGCTGTAAGATTACTTACAGCCTGTTTTTTTGTAAATACCGAATTTCGTGCGACAGATTTTTACATTTCTGCTTATAGTTCGCGTTGACAAGGTTTTCGAAAAATGGTATAATTATAATGTATATATTTGCGATATTTTTGCGAAGGAGGCACTGAATTGAGCAAGAAAAACTATTCGGAAATAACGAAAGAAGTAAAAGAGCTTACCGCGATTTCCAAAACAAACAACGCCATACCTCCGGAACTTTACATTCAGTATAAAGTCAACAGAGGCCTCAGAGATCTTAACGGAAACGGCGTCCTTACCGGGCTTACCGAGATTTCCGAGATAAATTCAAAAGAAATAATCGACGGCAGAGCCGTTCCCTGCGACGGTGAACTTTTCTACCGCGGCTATAATGTAAGAGAGCTTATTGCCGGAATCGTTTCGGAAGGCAGATTCGGCTTTGAAGAAGTTATCTATCTTCTTTTAATGGGCGAACTTCCGACCGAAGAAGAATATAAAAATTTCTGTAAGGTTTTGGGGGACTATCGTTCTCTTCCGAATTCCTTTACGCGTGATGTCATAATGAAAGCACCGAGTTCGAATATGATGAACTCCCTTGCAAGAAGCGTTTTGACGCTCTATTCCTATGACACAAACGCCGACGACACTTCTCCCGAAAATGTAATGAGACAGTCTCTCCAACTTATTTCGATGTTCCCGATGCTGTCGATTTACGCCTATACCGCGTTCGATTATTATAAAAACAAGAACGGAAGTTTGTTTATTCACGACCCCGACCCCGAACTTTCGACCGCGGAAAATATTCTGATGATGCTCCGTCCCGATAAGTCGTATTCGAGAAACGAAGCCAAAATCCTCGATATCGCTCTTATTCTCCATGCGGAACACGGCGGAGGTAATAACTCAAGCTTCACAACACACGTTGTTTCTTCGTCGGGAACAGACACCTATTCCGCAATCGCGGCGGCTCTCGGAAGCCTTAAAGGCCCGAAACACGGCGGTGCGAATATCAAGGTCTGCCAGATGTTCAAGAATATCGAAGAGAATGTAAAAGACTGGAAAGACGAAGACGAAATAAGGGCTTACCTTGCGAAAATTCTCAACAAAGAAGCGTTTGATAAATCGGGACTTATTTACGGTATGGGTCACGCGGTCTATTCCGTTTCCGACCCCCGTTCCGAGGTTATAAAGGCGTTTGTTCCGGCTCTCGCAAAGGAAAAGGGCAGGGAAGAAGAACTCGCACTTTATAACACCGTCGAGCGTCTTGCTCCGCAGGTCATTTCGTCCGTCAGAACTATCTATAAGGGCGTTTCCGCGAATGTCGACTTTTACAGCGGACTTGTTTACGATATGCTCGGAATTCCGGCCGAACTTTATACTCCGCTTTTCGCGATTTCGAGAATTGCGGGCTGGTCGGCTCACCGAATGGAAGAGCTTGTAAACGGAAACAAGATAATCAGACCGGCATATAAATCGGTCGCCGAACGCAGAACATATAATTCCATGGATCAGCGATAAAATGAAACAGGCTGTAAAACATTTGTTTTACAGCCTGTTTTTCAGAATGCGATAATTCCGAGATGTTCGAGAAGAATTTTTACCCCTATCAAAATAAGGATTATCCCTCCGGCAATCTCCGCTTTTGTTTTGTATTTCGCTCCGAATTTGTGTCCGACAAAGACGCCGAAAGCCGAAATGACAAATGTCGTGCAGCCTATAATCGTTATCGACGACCAGATGTCGGTATTCAGAAACGCAAAGGTTATTCCGACCGCCAACGCGTCGATACTTGTCGCAATCGCCATCAAGAAAAGCTCTTTGATGTCGAATTTGCCGTCGTCTTCGTCTTCTTCTCCGCCTTTTACGGCTTCCCAAATCATTTTGCCGCCGATAAATAAGAGAAGTCCGAAAGCTATCCAGTGGTCAAAGTCGGTTATGTACTTTTCGAAACGGGTTCCGAGAAGCCAGCCGATAAGCGGCATTAAAGCCTGAAATCCTCCGAAAAACAGAGCGATGAGTGCCGTCTGCTTGTAGTTAAGCTTCGGCATTTTAAGCCCTTTGCATATTGCGACAGCAAATGCGTCCATAGAAAGGCCTACGCCGAGGAGCAGCAACTCCAAAAATCCCATACGGTTTCATTCCTTTTTTCTGTCATTGAACGGTATTATAGCACAATTCCCGCCGTTTGTCAAGAAAAAAAAGAGGTACTTGCGTACCTCTTTTGCTTTTATTGTATTGATTAGTCTGCTTTGCCGACAGAACCGAAGAGTTCCATCTTTTCTTTAACGGTTGCTTTGATTGCTTCGAAGCCGGGAGCGAGAAGTTTTCTCGGGTCAAAGCCTTTTCCTTCAAGGTCTTTGCCTGCTTCGATATATTTTCTTGTAGCGTCCGCAAAAGCGAGCTGACATTCGGTGTTGACGTTGATTTTCGAAACGCCGAGAGAAATAGCTTTCTTAATCATGTCAGCGGGGATACCCGTGCCGCCGTGGAGAACAAGGGGCATCGGGGAAGTGATTTCGCTGATTTTAGCGAGAACGTCGAAATTGAGTCCTGCCCAGTTTGCGGGATACTTACCGTGAATGTTGCCGATACCTGCTGCGAGCATCGAAACTCCGAGGTCTGCGATCATTTTGCATTCGTTGGGGTCAGCAACTTCGCCGCCGCCGATAACACCGTCTTCTTCGCCGCCGATAGCACCGACTTCAGCTTCGAGAGAAAGACCTTTTTCTTTGCAGATTGCAACGAGTTCTTTGGTCTTTTCGATGTTTTCTTCGATGGGATAATGAGATCCGTCGAACATTACCGAAGAGAAACCTGCTTCGATACATTTCTTTGCACCTTCGTAGCTTCCGTGGTCGAGGTGGAGAGCGACGGGAACGGTGATTCCGAGAGAATCAACCATGGCTTTTACCATGTCCGCAACGGTCTTGAAACCGCACATATATTTACCTGCACCCTCGGAAACGCCGAGAATGACGGGGGAACGAAGTTCTTCTGCGGTGAGAAGAACGGCTTTCGTCCATTCAAGGTTGTTGATGTTGAAATGACCTACGGCATATTTGCCTGCTTTGGCCTTGTCGAGCATTTCTTTTGCTGATACTAACATTTTACACTACCTCTTTCAAGGGCTTTCGCCCGATATTTCTTTCGGTTTTATTTTAGCATAATAACGGCGGAATGTCAATCGTCCGCACGCTTTGTTATCCTTTTGTCAAATTTGTTTTTTCTTTATTTTTTCAAAATAAGCCTTTAAGTCGTCGGAGATTGCTCTTGTGCTTTTAAGGAAGAGCATAAAGTGTGTTTTTTCGGCGAGTTCTTCGTTCTTTTTCCTTATCGTGCTCTTCAATTCTTCGTATTTTACGACGATATCCTTGTCTTTTGCGAATTTGCGGATTTTCGCGACGATATTCATAGAATGAATAAAGTCGATAAGCATTATTCCGTAGACAAATCCGATGACAAACGAAAAGGAAAGGTGAGAGGCGAGCCATTCGACGCCGCTCGATATTGCGGGGTGGATAAGGAAAAAGTAAATTGCCGAAAGCACCGCCCAGAAAAACGAAAATTTCGGACAGATTATTCCCTGAATGTTGCCCTTTTCCTTTGAATAGTCCCACAGCTTTATTTTCATGCCTTTTATGAAAATTATTCCCGCGATATATTCAATAAACGTTATGACCGCCGCCATTATCGCGAAAAGAAGAATTCCCTGCCACCAGTCACTTCCGAAAAGCGGAGAAAGAAATCTTGCCGAAAGGTAAAGAGTTACGGTCGAAAAACCGTAGAGCGGCAGATACGGACCTTCAAGAAAGCCCGGGTTTATCCACTTTCTTTCGGGATTTGCCGAAGAAAAGAATCTTCTGAAAATAACTTCAATTACCCATCCTGTCATGCTTCCCAAAAGAAAAAGGAAAGCCACCGTAAGAAAAATATTCATGATATACCCCTTGATTTTACGCCGTAACTATGCGGTTTTTGATTTTTTCCATTTTCTCGTCGAGCTCGGCTATCGTTTCCGCACATTCCGCAAGGCTTCGCGATATTTCGGCAGCCTCTTCGGGTGCGATATCTTTTTTATATTGGAGCTTGTGGTCAAGACTTGCCCAGAAGTCCATTGCTATGGTTCGCAGCTGAACCTCGGTTTTGACAAGTCTCTTTTCGTTTTCAAGAAAGATAGGAACTTCGACTATCAGATGAAGACTGCGGTAGCCGCTCTTTTTCGGATTTTTTATGTAGTCTTTTTTTTCGATAAGGCGGATATCGTCCTGTTTGAGAAGACAGTCGGCAAGCGTGTAAATATCTTCCGGGAACGAGCAGATTATTCTGATTCCCGCAACGTCATAGATATTTTCCTCTATTGAGGCAATCGTCATCGGAAGCCCTTTTCTTTTTAATTTGCCCGCAAGGCTTTCGGGGCTTTTCAGTCTTGTTTTTATTCCCTCGATAGGGTTGCGGTCGTGTTGGAGCGAAAACTGTTCGTCAAGAACTTTGAATTTCGTTTCAATCTCCATCATCGCACATTTATAGTAAGTCATAAGCCTTTGGTAAGGCAGGGTGTTTTGTCTGATAAAATCAACAATATCGGTAGCCATCAGCTCTCCGATTATTTTGCTTCTTAAATTGCTTATAGGCATTTTTGTCACCTCGCAATAATTATATCTTTTCTTTGGGGAAATTCGGTGAAAAAAAGCGGTCAAAAAGACCGCTTTTGTCAAAACAGATATTTAATCATTGTCATATACGGTTCGATATCCTGTTTAACCGCTTCCGAAACGTCCTCCGCCGTTGCGCTTTTGTCTTCGAACGGGAAAGTGAGCCAGTCTTTTGAACGAATGTTTCCCGCGGCGACATTGTGGAGAATATACAGGTGTCCGGGCTTATATTCCGCTCTTACCGTACCCTCGCCGCAAAGGTCGTATCTTTCCGCCTTTGTTATAATCTCGGCTGCTGTCTTCTCGTCAAGCTCGGTTTTTATATCGAAAAATCTGCCTTTGAAAACGTAGTCTTTTTCGGTGTCGCTTTTCGCGTGTTTGCCTTTCGAAACATTCAGAAGATTATAAACTCCGAGGTCGCAGAAAGTTATTTCGCAGTCTCTTAAATATCCCGA
>CAKSPP010000046.1 GCA_934481505.1 uncultured Eubacteriales bacterium | reverse complement strand
GACATTCTCCGTCGTTTTCGTAAAGTGTATAAAGAATCATCGAAACGCTGTCCGAAAGCCCTGTTTTCATCGAGGCCTCGTGATACGCCGCGTCTATTTCGCTTAAAAGATAATTGTATCTTTTCAATTCCTGTGAAACTATATTTTTCATAAACACCTCAAAAAGTCCGAAATCGTACCTTGATATTATAGTACGATTTCGGACTTTTGTCAAGCCTTTTTCTTCTTCGGAAGAGGTGTTTTTTCAATTAAAATCGGTAAGATTTTTTGACAAAGCGTTTCGTCTTCGATATCCAATATATAACAGTCCTTTGCCGACGGATAGGGTTTTGCGATTTCGGCGTCTTTCATTATTTCCGAAAGCTCCGGGTACATTTTCACAAACACCGTGTTGTCGCAGACCGTTATGACGGGTTTGTCTTCAATATAAATCATATATTCGCCGAACATTTTTTTATAACGGACATCGTAAAACGCCGACAGCCTTTCGGCGACGAATTCGATATATTCGGGTGAAGTCATTTTCTCACCGCCTTTCGGATAATTTTAACATATATAAATATAAAGGTCAAGCCTTGACTTTGCACTGCGTTTTATTTATAATATCGGCGGAGGGATTATTATGGCAGATATTTTTGACTATATTTATTGGCGTGGCGACCTGACTTTTTCGAAAGCACCGTTCTGTGAGGTCGACGGCGTTATTTTGGCGAGACTTTCGTATCAGCTTTTTGAAAAAATCCTTGAGAAAGGCGAAAAAATAACGGTTAAGGCGGCGGCGAAAAGAATTCTGTCGCTTCCCGACATTGAAAATATTATCCGCGTGAAAAACGACGTCCGTTTTCTTGAAGAACTTGCAAAAAGCAAGAGATTTTCGGGACTTAAACTTTCCGATTTCGTCAGTCGCACAGATAAAGAAACTCAGACGCAGTTTTCAGCGATAACCGCCGAAATAACGAAAGATCTTCGGTTTATTGCATTCCGCGGAACCGACAACACAATAATCGGCTGGAAAGAAGATTTTAATATGGGCTTTGTCTGTCCGGTACCCGCCCAACAGCTTGCGGTGGGTTACCTCGAAGAAGCCGCGAAAGGTTATGACGGCGAATTTCTGATAGGCGGACATTCAAAAGGCGGGAACCTTGCGGTTTATTCCGCGGCGTTCTGCAAAAAGGAAATTCAGCCGAAGATTAAGACCGTATGGAATTACGACGGACCGGGCTTCGACGAAAAAGTACTGTCAAAAACGGGATATAAAAATATATGCGACAGGGTTCGGACTTTCGTTCCGCAGTCGTCGGTTGTCGGAATGCTGCTTTCGCATGAAGAGGAGTATACAATAGTCCACAGCCGCAACGCCGGGATAATGCAGCACGATATCTATTCGTGGGACGTCGAAAGGGACAGTTTTTCCTATCTTGAAACGGTCGATAACAGCAGTAAATTCGTAGATTACACCTTGAAAGCGTGGATTTCCGATATGGATTACGAGCAGCGTGAGAAATTCACCGACGCGATTTTTGAGGTGATTTCCGAAACAAATGTTTCAACGCTCCACGAACTCGGCGAAAACTGGTTCGAAAACACAAAAACCGTCTTAAAATCGGTCAAAAATCTCGACGAGCCGACAAGAAAAGCGGTGACGCAGGCGATAAAACTGCTTGCGAAAAGTGCAGGAACGGGGCTTACCCGGATGATTCAGCCGGACGCGATATAACGGAGGTTTTATATGAATAAATCAAAAATCTGACTGTCGCTTATAATTCTCGGAAATGTTCTCTATGTTTTGTATCTGTTCTTTTCGCAGGGAGTCGAAAGCTCTTTCGGCGACTTTGCAAACGGGCTTCTTATCGGACTTTCGATAGGAATAAACCTTGTGGGAATAATACTTACCGCAATGTCGCTTGCGGAGAAAAAAGAACGATAAAAAATAAAATGTCAAATACAAAGCCGCAGACGGAGAAACTTCCGACTGCGGCTCTTTTACAATTATTTTTCAATTACCGCCGCCCAAAGGCTTGACAAAGAAATAAAACTCGTGTATAATATTACGGTAGCGAAATATCGCCTACGTTTTCACCTGAACGGAGAAGTACTCAAGCTGGTGAAGAGGCGCCCCTGCTAAGGGTGTAGGTCGCGAAAGCGGCGCGAGTGTTCGAATCACTTCTTCTCCGCCAAAAAATCCTCATTCGTAAGAATGGGGATTTTTTACTTATTCACTCTTCACTTTTCACTCTTCACTTAAAAACTCCTGTCTCTCAAACCGATTCGAACACGAGCGACATTCTTGTCGATTTTTTCGGTGACCTTGTTTTATTTCACTGTGGCAAAATTGCAGCAGTGTAAACAGGAAAGTTAAATTATTGCTGTTGCACCTGATAGTATAATTCACCCCAATCAACAAAAAGTACACCCTTTCGGGTGTACTTTTCTGTATGGAGATTTTTGGTGATCCTTCAAGATCCTATGGCTGACTTAAAAGATCGGGAATAATCAGTGTTTATGACATGCTCCGCGCATTGCACAGTTTTTGCAGCCGCAGCTGCAGGATGTTTTTCCCTGCTTCTTGTTCTTTACCAGAACAACTATGATTGCTGCAACTATGGCAATGAGGACAAGGGAAATAATGATGGTAGAAAGATTGTTTACGATGAAATCAATCATTTCAATCCCTCCTTATTTTACGGTAAGTTTATTTGCTTCCTTGTATTTCTTGAAGAAGAGCATATAGATGATTCCTGCGAGCAGGAGAAGTGCTGCGATAAATCCGATTACGTTGATGTGACCGGTGAAGACAAGTCCGAACTGGTTAATCATAAGAGCGATTACATAAGCGAATCCGCACTGATAACCGATTGCGAACCAAGTCCATTTTGCACTGTTCATTTCACGCTTGATAGCACCGATAGCCGCGAAGCACGGAGCACAAAGCAGGTTGAATACGAGGAACGAGAAACCGCTGATTGCCGCAACGCCGCTTGCTGTTTCTGCAAAGGCTGCCGCGATGTTCGCGTAAACGGTTCCGGAGCCGCCGCCGTAAAGAATACCCATTGTACCGACAATGTTTTCCTTTGCGACAAGACCGGTGATAGAAGCAACGGCTGCCTGCCAGTTGCCCCATCCGAGAGGAGCAAAGATCCAAGCGATTGCGTTACCTATCGTTGCGAGAATCGAGCTGTCTATCTGATCTTCGGTAAGCATTGTGAACTGTCCGTCAACAAAGCCGAAGTAAGTAGTGAACCAAACGATGATGGTAGAAAGGGTGATGATTGTTCCGGCTTTCTTAATGAAGGACCAGCCGCGTTCCCACATGCTGCGGAGAACGTTTCCGACCGTCGGCCAGTGGTAAGCAGGAAGTTCCATAACGAACGGAGCCGGATCGCCTGCGAACATCTTTGTCTTTTTAAGCATGATACCGGAAACTATGATTGCCGCCATACCGATGAAGTATGCACTTGTTGCAACCCACGCGGAGCCGCCGAACAAAGCACCGGAAATCATTGCGATAAACGGAAGTTTAGCTCCGCAGGGAATGAACGTTGTTGTCATAATGGTCATTCTGCGGTCTCTTTCGTTTTCGATTGTACGGGAAGCCATGATACCCGGAACGCCGCATCCCGTACCGATAAGCATCGGGATAAAGGATTTACCGGAAAGGCCGAATTTTCTGAATATTCTGTCAAGGACGAATGCGATACGGCTCATATAACCGCAAGCTTCGAGGAATGCGAGGAGGAGGAACAAAACGAGCATCTGGGGAACGAATCCGAGGACTGCTCCGACACCGGCGATAATACCGTCAAGGAGAAGCCCCTGGAGCCAATCCGCAGCTCCTACCGCTTCAAGACCGTTGCCGACAAGAACGGGGATACCGGGTACCCAAACGCCGTAATCCGCAGGATCGGGTTCGTCAAAGCCGTTTGCTTCGAGATATGCAACAGCGTCAAGGTAAGTTGTCTGGTTGACTTCTTCGTTATCTTTTTCGCTGTTGGGAACTGCGTCGTAGTAAGCGGTCATCTCGGTTGTTGCGAGAGTTTCTTCGTCTTCTACTTCATATTTGGCACTCTTTTCTTCGGGTACGAAGTTTTTGAGTTTTTCAAGAGTTGCAGCGGCATCAAAGTCGTCTGCTTCGGTGTCAAGATCGTAGAATGCGGAAACTGCGTCGATTGCCGCGGTGTATTCGTCCGCTTTTTCGTTATATTCATCAGTTCCTATTCCGAAGAGGTGCCAGCCGTCTCCGAAAACCCCGTCGTTGACGAAGTCGGTAGCCATGGTACCAACGGTGGAAATGGAAATGAAGTAAACAAGGAACATTACAAGGGCGAAAATCGGAAGACCGAGCCATCTGTTGGTTACGACCTTATCGATTTTATCGGAAGTCGAAAGAGAACCGCGGTTCTTTTTCTTGTAGCAGCCCTTGATTATGGTTGCTATGTAAATGTATCTTTCGTTTGTGATAATGCTTTCCGCGTCGTCGTCAAGTTCGGTTTCAGCGGCTTTGATATCTTTTTCTATATGAGCGAGTTTGTCTGCGTCGACTTTGAGCTTTTCGAGGACTTTGTCGTCTCTTTCGAAAATCTTTATCGCATACCATCTCTGCTGTTCTTCGGGAAGATTATGAAGAACTTCTTCTTCGATATGAGCGATTGCGTGCTCAACGGGACCGGAGAAGGTGTGCTGGGGAACCGTTTTGGTTTCCTTTGCTGCGTAGATAGCAGCTTCTGCGGCTTCTTTTATGCCGGTGCCTTTAAGAGCGGAAATTTCAACGACTTTGCAGCCGAGAGCATCGGACAGCTGAGCGATGTCGATTTTATCGCCGTTCTTTTTGACGACGTCGCACATGTTGATAGCGACGACGACGGGGATTCCGAGTTCGACGAGCTGGGTCGTAAGATAAAGGTTTCTTTCGAGGTTTGTACCGTCGATTATATTAAGGATTGCGTCCGGTCTTTCTTCGATAAGGTAATTTCTTGCGACGACTTCTTCGAGGGTATAGGGGGAAAGGGAATAGATACCCGGAAGGTCGGTGATGATTACATCGTTATGTTTCTTTAATTTTCCTTCTTTTTTCTCAACCGTAACTCCGGGCCAGTTACCGACGAACTGGTTTGAACCCGTGAGTGCGTTAAACAGCGTTGTTTTACCGCAGTTTGGGTTGCCCGCAAGGGCAATTTTCAACTCCATATTATTCTCTCCTTCTGGTTAGTAACCGCTAACTTGCGGCCAAAAATTATTCGACTTCAATAAGTTCCGCGTCGGCTTTTCTCAAAGAAAGTTCATATCCGCGGACATTTACTTCGATCGGGTCACCGAGGGGGGCGACTTTTCTTACCAAAATCTCGACGCCTTTGGTTATTCCCATATCCATGATTCTGCGTTTGAGAGCACCTTCGCCGTTAAGTTTTACGACTTTGACGGTATCGCCGATTTTTGCATCACGAAGTGTTTTCATGAAATTTCCTCCTTATACAATTATTTTCTGTGCCATTTCTTTGCTTATCGCAATGCGTGCTTCTTTGACGTTTACGATAAGATTTCCGCTCATCGAGGCGACGACCGTTACGTCTCCTCCGACGACGAAACCGAGATTTTCGAGGTGTTTTTTGACTTCGGGCAGACCGCCGATCTTCTTTATTATATTGGTTTCGCCTACGGTTGCGAATGTCAGTGGCATACCGGTTCCTCCTTTGCTCGGTTAGTATTTGCTAACTTCGTTTCCTTAAAAAACGGAAAAACCGAAAGGCTTTTTCCGACTTCAAGGGTTAGTTGTTGCTAACTACATATATAATATACAAACCGAAGGGCGTTTTGTCAATACCCTTTTTTCTTATTTTACAAAATTTTCACAGTCACGCAAATCCCCCGTCGGCATAGTATATAGCAGGGGTGATAACAGTGTTCTGTAACAACAATATCTGGATAATAGTAATAGCTATCGTAATACTTTACTTTCTTTTCAGGGATAATAACGACTGCGGCTGTAACGGCAATAACAATAGCTGCGGCTGTGGCTGTAATTAAGAAACTGAGAAGGCGGCGATAAAATCGCCGCCTTTTTGCAATTTATTTATTTCTGCAAGTTTCTGAGGTAGTCGATAGACGCTTTGACCGCGTCAAGAGCAGGTCTGTCGGAGCTTCTGTCCTGTTCGACGACATACCATTTCATATTACATTCTTCGGCAGCGTCAATGATTGCCGGAACGCCGACCTGACCTTCGCCGAGAGGTCTGAAATCGAAGTTTTCGCTTTCGGAAATATCGATGTTGATATCGTCCTGACCGTTTTCGTCGATAAGAGCGTACATATTGCCCTTATGTTCGGGGTCTTTGAGAATGTAGTCTTTAAGGTGAAGAACTTCGAGTCTTCCGTTGTATTTTCTGATGTAAGCCGCGGGGTCTCTTCCTGCGACGGATACCCAGCAAACGTCGATTTCGGGGTTGAGATATTCGGCGGGAACTGCGGAATAGAGATAGTCAAATCCGTTGGTGTCGCCGTATTTAACAAATTCGAAGTCGTGGTTATGATAAAGGAAAGAAATTCCGTTGTCTTTGAGTTTTTTGCCTATTTCGACATAGAGTTTGAGACCTTCTTCGAATTTCGGGCCGCCCGGTCTGTAATTTTCATCGGCATAAGGCATAACGATATATTTGCAGCCGAGGATCTTATGATATTCTATCTGTGCGTCAAGCTCGTCTATAAGAAGCGGGGTCATTACAACGTGGCTCGAAATGGGGACAAGTCCGAGTTCGTCGCAAGCTTTTTTGACGTCCTCCGCCTTTTCTCCGTAAAAGCCTGCGAATTCAACTCCGTCGTATCCCATGTCCGCGACCTTTTTAAGCGTTCCGTAGAAATCCTCCGCCATGTCGAATCTTACGGAATAAAGCTGAAGTGCAATAGGTTTTGTCGGTTTCATAGTGTTACCTCCTTGAAAATTCTTTCTACACTGATTATAGCTTATCGCAAAAGCAAAGTCAAGAGATAAATTCCACTTCAAAGAAAAATCAAAATTGCTTTCTTGACAAAGAAAAACGATTTCTATATAATAGGAATGTTGAAAGGAAGATAAGATGAAAAATATCCGGAATTTTTGTATAATCGCACATATAGACCACGGAAAATCGACCCTCGCCGACCGTATTCTCGAGCTCACCGACACCGTTTCAAAAAGAGAAATGGAAGATCAGCTTCTCGACAATATGGATCTCGAAAGAGAACGCGGAATAACGATAAAGGCCCGTGCCGTAAAACTTAACTATACCGCCGATAACGGCGAAGAATATGAGTTCAACCTTATCGACACGCCGGGTCACGTCGACTTCAACTATGAAGTTTCCCGTTCGCTCGTCGCGTGCGAAGGTGCGGTTTTGGTCGTTGACGCGTCTCAGGGAATTGAGGCTCAGACCCTTGCAAACACCTATCTTGCACTCGAAAACGACCTCGAAATAATCCCCGTTATAAATAAGATAGATCTTCCGAACGCCGACCCCGAAAGAGTCATAAAGGAAATCGAAGACATTATCGGAATTCCCGCCGAGGACGCTCCCCGCGTTTCCGCAAAAACGGGCGTAAATATAAAGGAAGTTCTCGAACAGGTAGTAAGCAAAATTCCCGCACCGAAAGAGGCGGACGACAAGCCGCTGCGTGCTCTTATCTTCGACTCGATTTACGACAGCTACCGCGGAGTTATCGTCTATGTCCGACTTTTCGACGGCAAAATCGCGGCGGGCGACAGAATGAAACTGATGTCGACGGGTGCGGAATTCGACGTTGTCGAAGTCGGCTATCTGCGTCCTTTCGGATATCAGGCGGCGGAAAGCCTTTCGTCGGGCGAAGTCGGCTATATTATGGCAAGTATCAAGACCGTTCAGGATACGAGCGTCGGAGATACCGTAACTCTGTCGGAAAATCCTGCAACCGAACCTCTTCCCGGCTATAAAAAGGTAAATCCGATGGTTTTCTGCGGAATTTACCCTGCCGACGGTTCGAAATACGGAGACCTGCGTGAAGCTCTCGAAAAATTGCAGCTTAACGACGCTTCCTTAACCTTTGAACCCGAAAACTCGACCGCTCTCGGTTTCGGTTACCGCTGCGGATTTTTGGGACTTCTCCATATGGAGATAATCCAGGAACGCCTTGAAAGAGAATATAATCTCGACCTTATAACCACCGCTCCGAGCGTTGTTTACAAGATAACGAAAACGGACGGCGAGGTCGTTTATATAGACAACCCGACGGCATACCCGAATCAGAACGACATTCTGAAATCGGAAGAGCCGATAGTCAACGCCGACATAATAACCCCGAACGATTATACGGGAACGGTAATGGATCTTTGTCAGAACCGCCGCGGCGTTTTCAAAAATATGCAGTATATCGACGAAAACCGCGTAAATCTGCATTACGAAATGCCCCTTAACGAAATAATTTACG